>JAUUWD010000022.1 GCA_030589225.1 Desulfobacteraceae bacterium
CTATCACGGAAGAGACGTCTGCAAGGCAAGAAAGCCCGACCATGACCGGTGCCCGGTTTTCAACCTGTGCCCGTCAAATTCAATTTGATGCATCGCTCATAAAGAAGCGACCACTAAAAGAGCTTGCCGTTCGAGGAGCGGTCCTTGAGATGGAATAATATGGTTTTTCCGCTTACTTAAACTGACAACGACCAACTGACATTGCTGAATTCGGCCAAAAGAAAGGTGTGATCCGAGGGTTTTTCCAATGTCCTGGGTTTAGTATCGATCCAGGCTCTGTGCGATTTTTCTGCCAGGGGTGCAGTGGCTAAGATATAGTCAATGCGCCAGCCCATATTTCGCTTAAAGCCATTTGGAATCCTATAATCCCAGAAAGTATAATGGCCACCATCCGGCTGATGCTTCCGAAAAATATCCACAAAACCCCACTCAAAAAACTCCCTCATGATGGCCTGTTCATCCGGGTGAAAGCAAATACCTCCCCGGAATTTGTCCGGATCATGCACATCTAAATCCTCAAGCACCACGTTGAAGTCGCCCGTAAGCAAGAGTGGTTTACCAGGATCATAAGTTTCTTTGATATACAACAGTAGGTCCCTGAACCATCGGAGTTTGTATTCAAATTTCTCGGTCCCCACGGCAAATCCCTGAGGTACATAGACGTTAATGACAGGGATATCTCCGATCCTGGAACTCATAAAACGGGCATCTTCTTTATTCCCATTATAAAGATTCAATTGAGGTTTTTCTGTGGGCAGTTTACTGATGATAGCCACGCCGTTATAAGCCTTCTGTCCCCTGTATAAGGCATGGTAGCCAGCTTCATTAAAGGGACCAGCAGGAAAGTCTCTGTCCTGGACCTTGGTCTCCTGCAGGCAAAGGACATCGGGCTGTTCCCGGTCAAGCCAGTCCACAATAATGGGGAGCCTGGCTCTGATGGAATTGGTGTTAAAAGTGCTGAACTTCATTATTTGATTTTACTCCCCGGAACAGCCTCGGCATCCGGAGCTAAAAGATGCACCCCGGACCCGTCTTCTGCGGCGAGCACCATGCCATGGGACTCGACTCCCATCAGCTTGACCGGTTCAAGATTCGCCACGATTATTACCTGCTTCCCCGTAAGCTCTTCTTCGGAATAATAGCCCACCAGGCCCGCCACAACGGTCCTCTCTTCATCCAGGTCCACCGTTAACTTAAGGAGTTTCTTGGATCCGGGTATACCTTCAGCCTTCCTGATGGTTCCAACCCTGATATCCATTTTTTGAAACTCCGCAAAAGAAATGAGTGGTAATTTTTTCTCGGTCATAGATTTTTCCTTATGCTTTGATGGCCTTTCCTGTTTTTTGGTTTCAACGCGGGGAAACAGTGCTGGGGCCTTAGTCAAGACCTTCACAGGCCTTTCTCTACCCCATGCTCGGAGGTCCTTCAGGTTCAAATCTTTGCCCTTCCTGGGAAGGCCCAACTGATCCTGCATCTTTTCGGCAGACTCTGGCATAAAGGGCCATATGAGAGCAGAAATGATCCTGAGCGTTTCAAAGATATAATAAATAACTGTAGAGAGCCGTTCTTTATCCGTCTTGGCCAGGACCCAGGGAGCCATGGTGTCAATGTATTTATTTACCTTACCAATCACCTCCCAGATGGCCATCAATGCCTTATGGAAGCCCAGCTCCTACTTTAATTCTTCGTATCTGCAAACAATGTCAAGGGCTTGCGTTTTTAGCTTTTCATCTTCCTTTTCAGAAAAATATGGCTCAGGCAGCTCTCCCTTGAAATATTTGTGAACCATGGTCAGGCTTCTGCTAACCAGATTACCCAGGTCATTTGCCAGATCAGCATTGATCCTCGCAACCAGGGCATCCTCACTGAACTCGGAATCGAGCCCGAAGACCATGTCACGCAGCAAGAAATATCTGAAAGCATCCAGGCCGTACACACCCTCAAGTTCGAGGGGCCTGACAACATTCCCGATGCTCTTGGACATCTTACCCTGGCTCACATTCCAATATCCATGGACATTGAGATGCTGATACGGCTCGATGCCTGCGGACTTAAGCATACAGGGCCAATAAATGCCGTGGGGCTTCAGGATATCTTTGGCAGTAATGTGCTGAACACAGGGCCAAAATTCCTTAAACAGCTCACCATCTGGATACCCCAGGGCTGAAACATAGTTGATCAAAGCGTCAAACCATACATAGGTAACGAAATTTTCGTCAAAAGGGAGGGTGATTCCCCAGTTAAGCCGTGACTTTGGTCGAGAAATACAAAGGTCTTCCAGGGGCTCCCTTAGAAAAGAAAGGACCTCGTTCTTGTATCGCTCCGGCCTGATAAAATCCGGGTGGTTGTGAATATGGTCGATCAGCCATTTCTGATATTTGCTCATACGAAAAAAATAGTTGGCTTCGCTGATCACTTCGGGCTCCGTGAGGTGATCCGGGCACTTCCCGTCAACCAACTCCCGTTCCGTGTAAAAGCGCTCACAACCAACACAATAGAGCCCCTCATAATCACTGAAATAGATATCACCATTCTCCTTCACCCGACTAAGAATCATTTTAACAGTTTCTTTGTGTTGGGTATCCGTGGTGCGAACAAAATAATTATTGCTGATATTCAACCTGGGCCAGAGGTCCCTGAACAGTTGGCTAATCTGGTCCACATATTCCTTTGGTGTCTGGTCGACTTTTTGGGCGGCGGCGGCAATCTTGTCTCCGTGCTCATCTGTACCGGTAAGGAAAAATGTCTTAGAGCCGAAAAGTATATGAAATCGGTTAAATACATCCGCCACAATCGTTGTATAGGCATGTCCAATGTGAGGCTCAGCGTTCACGTAATATATTGGTGTTGTTACATAGGATTTTCTGGGCACTGGTCTTAATGGTTACTCCTTTTTGATTTTTTTGTGAAGAGCCCCTGCCGCATAAGGTCACGGGCCGATATCTCTACCTCGTCCCCGGATTCCAATGCAATGGTAAGGGTTTCTTTTAGAACATTCTGACGGACGATCTTTCCCTCTCCGTCCTTTGTTCGGACTTTTTTGCCGATTTTAGGGAGATTTTTTTTCATTTTCTCATAGTATTCATGCTCATAGGTCAGGCAACACATCAACCTGCCGCACATACCAGATATCTTACTGGGGTTTAAAGAAATGTTCTGTTCTTTGGCCATCTTTATGGTTACAGGGGCGAATTCCTTTAAAAAAGTCGAACAGCATATGGGCCGGCCACAAACCCCAAGTGCCCCTATCATCTTGGCCTGGTGGCGTACACCGATCTGCCTCATTTCTATCCTGGTCCGAAATTCCCCCACAAGGTCCTTTACCAATTGCCGGAAATCCACCCTCCCGTCCGCCGTGAAATAGACAACAATCCTGCTTCCGTCAAATCGCTTTTCAACAGAAACCAGACGCATTGGCAGAGCTCTACCCTTTATCTTTTTTAAACAGAAACAGAAAACATCGTTCTCCTGGATAGAAATCCTCTCGTATTTTTCGATTTCCTCTTTGGTTGCCAGACGAAATATTTTTTTAAGAGGCCGCTTAGGGGTATTCTCCGTTCTGTTTTGTGGCTCAGCGCAGACACAGCCAATAGCCGGACCCTCTGCAGTTATTACCATCACCTTGTCCCCTTTTTTAAGAACAAAGTGTCCGGAATCAAAATCATACACCTTGTTATTACTCTTGAATTGGATTCCTACGATTTTGTTCATTTCAACCTTCCAATCCCTTACCTGCCGTGTTCCACAAGCCGCCTGAGACTCAGGACAGCATGCTCCATTACCAATTTTGTATTTCGCATACGGCGCAGATCCCTTTGAGATTGATCTACCGCCAAAATGCTATTGATCAAATTTTGTACTTTTAATTTTCCAGCAATATTTTTCAACTTATGGGAAAAATCCACATTGATCATCAGGTGTTTGTCCCCACCCACCCTTACAAGCAGCAAGTCCCGATACCAGGTCTCCCATACCTCCAGCATGTCCATCAGGCCTGCTTCCCAGGTCTCAGATGTTTGAGAACCTGTTTTTCTATCCTCCCGTGCACATTCGAGTGCCATTTCGAGCGCCTTTTCCCCGGAAAGGCCTGGGAGCCTTATGAGCATTTGAAGCCATTCCTGCCGCTTATCAAAAAAATCACCCTCGCACATTTTCAGTGCACGCCCCAAACTTCCTCCCGAGATCCTCGCCAGGACAGCAGCCATTTCCGCGTCCACGCCTTTTTGCTTAACGAGCCAATACGTCATATCATCCACAGGCAGGGGTTGGAAGGGAACTCTCTGACATCGTGAAACAATGGTCGGTAACAGATCCAGGGGCTCTGTAGCCTTAAGTATCAGGATATTTCCGGGAGGAGGTTCTTCCAGGGTTTTTAACAAAGAGTTAGCTGCCTCAGTGGTCATTGTTTCTGCCTGATAAAGAACAATCACCCGGTACCTGCCCGAGACTGGCGCAAAGCCGAGTTTTCGGTTCAGATCTCGTATCTGGTTAATTTTAGTTTTTTGACCTTGTGGCCTAATGGACAGGAAATCCGGGAAGTTCCCGCTCTTCATTTGGCGACATGAAACACAGTGGCCACATGCATCCCCGTTAACAGGTTCCTGGCAGTTGAGGGCCATTGTGAGGGCCATGGCCGTGATTGTCTTTCCGATCCCTGGAATCCCGGTGAAAAGATAGGCATGGGGTATCTTTTCTCTGGCCATTACCTGAGCTAAAAAACTCTTGGCTCTTTCCTGGCCCAATATTTGAGAAAATGACATACGGTACATCCTCTGGACGTGGATTCTTTACTTATTGAGATATAAATGGTTCAACATGCTTAAATATGATCTCCTCCAATTCGGCCTCTTTCAATGTGCCATCGACAACTACAAATCGTTCGCGATCCTCCATGGCCATAGTGAGATATCCTTCCCTTACGGCCTCATGAAAATCCTTTTTCTCCCTTTCAAACCGATCCTGCCCTTCCTGGAATTGGATCCTATTCCGCTTTAAAGCCCTTTCAAGGCCGATCTCTACCGCACAGTCAATAAGAAAGGTGATGTCAGGCCGGATTCCAGGAGAAGCCTTTTCATTCAGAGTAACTATCAGCTTCATGTCGAGCCCACGCGCATAGCCCTGGTAGACCGTTGTTGCATCGAAAAAACGGTCACACAAAACCCACTTTTCCTGCTCCAGCGCCGGCTTAATTACTTCTTCCACATGCTGCGCCCTATCAGCGGCGTATAGTAAAAGTTCAGCCAAAGGTGAAAGGTGCTGATTTCGGGAGTCTAAGAGGATACGTCTGATTTTCTGACCCACGCTTGTCCCACCGGGTTCCAGGGTAAAAACCAATGGAACCGCCAACTCCCTTAAACGATTAACGAGGCGTTTGGCCTGAGTGGACTTGCCGCACCCCTCTATGCCTTCAAAGGTTATAAACAAAACTCGCTCCGTGACTGTAAGGTGTCAAGTGATTTAAAGTAAAATTTAGTATAGATAAAAAGAGATGGCAGATCAAGAAACAAAAACGAACAAATCACATTAGCTTCGATTGACAAAGGAAAACCAATGCACAGAATTTAATCGCTTTAAGATTTATTTTGTAGTATTTTACCTAATTGAAAGAAAAGGCAATAATGCCCTGTACTAATGAAGAGCAGAAAAAATATGCCTGGAAAAATCAAATTTGGATTGCTATAATAGTGTGAAGAAAATACTTGCAAAGCCATAGACCAACAGATATGGAAGGAAAAACGTATCCTTTTGCCGTCGGAAAACAAAACCCCTCAAGTCTACTCTGTAAGCGAACTCACCGAAAAGATCCAGGCACTTCTTGAAGATCACTTTGACTTTGTTTGGGTAGAAGGCGAAATATCCAATTTCAGCAAGCCTGCTTCAGGGCACTATTACATGGTGCTCAAAGACGAAAAGGCCCAGATCCGCGCTGTCATGTTCCGCCTTCAGGCCCGTTATCTCAAGTTTCTTCCTGAAAACGGCATGAAGGTAATTGCACAGGGAAGGCTCACTGTATATGCGCCGCGGGGAGAATATCAAATCATCCTCGATTACCTGGAGCCAATGGGTGTGGGAGCTTTGGCCCTGGCGTTTGAACAGCTCAAAAAAAAGCTTGCCAGCCAGGGGATTTTTGATAAAGAGATCAAAAAGCCCCTTCCTTTCCTTCCCCAACGAGTGGCTGTCATAACATCGCCCACCGGAGCAGCAATTCGTGACTTTCTAAAAATCATCCGCCGACGATTTGCCAATATCGAGATAATTATTGTACCGGTCAGGGTCCAGGGGGAGGAATCCACTGCAGATATGGTCGAAGCCCTGGATTTGGTCAACCGTGAGCTCAACGTCGACGTTATTATCTTAACACGTGGAGGGGGCTCCCTTGAAGACCTGTGGGCCTTTAACCGGGAGGAGCTGGCCCTGGCCATTAGAAATTCCCATATTCCGGTCGTTTCTGCGGTGGGTCACGAAATAGATTTCACAATCGCTGACCTTGCTGCCGATTTCAGGGCCCCAACGCCCTCCGCAGCCGCTGAACTCCTGGTGGTTGAAAAGGAAACCCTGTTGAATCGTTTGAATGACATGCAAAACCGGTTGGTCTCGGGAATTGGGCGGAACCTGAAAGGACTGAATCAGGATTTGGATCGTTTGGCAAAAAGGGTCAAAGACCCGCGAAAACGCCTTGCTGATACCTGGATGCGCCTTGATGAAATTCATACCAGACTCGCCCGGGTGATGGACCTGATTGTCCGCGACAGACGAATCAGATTGAGCATGGAAAAGCGTTCACTGCTTCTTCATTCTCCCTTAAATGTGATGGTATCCATAAAGCAGCGGCTGGATTTTCAGAGAAACTCCCTCGGCTATGCCATGAACAGTTGTCTCGGAGAAAAGCAGATGTCACTTTCTCTTTTGGAAAAAAGGATAAAGGACCTGAGCCCCCTTTCAATCCTTAAGCGAGGGTACAGTATTACCCGAAGATTGCCAGAGAAAATAGTTTTGAGAGATGCTTCGGATGTAAAAAGGGGGGAACAGGTTCAGGTGCTGCTTGCAAAGGGCGGGCTGGAATGTCGAGTAGAAAAACTTGAGTCTGATTAGTGACAGATTGAGGGATTTAGGCCCTTAGGAATTATTTTTGTGCATTTTGTGGTAAAAAATTGTATTGGGCTATTTTCACTATCTTCAAATGATTGAATATTTTCGATTGAATATTGAATATTTAAGGACTTCTTTCCATTACAAAAGAACTATCATAAAAATGACGGAGCGAGCCGACTTCGCCATAGTGGCCTACGGCTACGACGGCTGAAAGCGACATCCACAAATATTCAATTGTCAATAGTCAATAGTCAATTCCGGCTTGTCCGGGTTAGGATATCTTATTCCCATTTGACAGCAAGCCCAACTCATAATAGAGTTTTTAATACAAATGGAGGAATGATGGCTGAAAAGAAATTTGAAAAGGCAATGCAGCGATTGGAAGAAATCGTACAGGGTCTCGAGGAAGGAGACTTGTCCCTGGAAGATTCCCTCAAGGCCTTTGAAGAAGGGATGAAACTGCTCAAATTCTGTTCCAACAAGCTGGAAGAGGCTGAGCAAAAAGTGACTCTCCTGGTTAAGGAAAGCGATGGGAAGCAGGCGCAGGTCCCCTTTGAGCTTGAGGAAGAAAATAATGCGGAGTAAAGACCAATTTGATCTTAAGTCCTATCTCAGCGAGAAAAAGGGTATTGTAGACAGGGCGCTTGAAATCTATATACCTGAACCTGAGGGACCGGCATCCGATTTGATAAATGCAATGAAATATAGCCTGTTCGCAGGAGGTAAAAGATTAAGGCCTATCCTTTGCCTGGCTGGAACGGAGGCCGTGGGCGGAACTGAAACGGATTGCCTTGCTGTGGCATGCGCCCTTGAGTTGATCCACACATATTCCCTCATTCACGATGACCTCCCGATGATGGACGATGACGACTTGAGGAGGGGAAAGCCTACCAGTCACAAGGTTTTTGGGGAAGCGGTGGCGCTTTTAGCCGGTGACGGATTGCTCACTGAGGCTTTTAATCTGATGACAAGGGCCGATCTAACGAAGAATGTGGCTCCCCAGGTGATGCTTAAGGTGATAAGTCTGATTTCCCGTGCTTCCGGATATAATGGCATGGTCGGGGGACAGGTTGTTGACATTCAATCCGAAAGAAAATCGCTTGATTTTCCCCTTGTGGAGTTTATACATACTCATAAAACAGGTGCCCTGATTACAGCCTCTGTCACTTCCGGGGCCATGCTGGGGCGCGGGGACGAATCCCAGGTCCGCGCAATCACCTCCTATGGCCGGAAGATAGGTCTGGCTTTCCAGGTTTCCGATGATATCCTGGATATTGAGGGGGACAGCAATATCATGGGGAAAAAGGTCGGGGCTGATCAGGAAAAAGGGAAAACAACCTATCCCTCGGTTCTCGGCTTGAAAAAGTCTAAAGAAATACAGTCCGAACTGGTTGAAGAAGCTATTGAATCGCTGCGAATATTTGATCACGCGGCAGAACCCCTGCGGCGGATTGCCCTATACATTATTGAGAGAAAGAAATGAGTAATTCCAAAACAAATGACAGCCTGTTAGAAAATATAAATAGCCCGGCAGACCTCAAAGGCCTTTCTATTCGTGATCTTGAAGGCCTGGCCAATGAAATCCGTCAGAAGATCATTGAAACTGTATCCAGGACCGGCGGACACCTTGCTCCCAGCCTGGGCGTTGTTGAACTGACCATTGCGCTCCATTATGTGTTCAATGCGCCGGAAGATAAGATCATCTGGGATGTGGGTCATCAGGCATATGCCCACAAGCTGATTACCGGGAGAAGAGACCGGTTTCACACCTTGAGGACGTACGGAGGTATCAGCGGATTCCCTAAACGGGAAGAAAGCCATTACGATTCGTTTGATACCGGGCACAGCAGCACCTCTATTTCTGCGGGCCTGGGTATATCTACTGCAAAGGGGCTCAAAGGGGAGAAAAGCAAGGTTATTTCAGTGATTGGCGATGGCTCCATGACAGCCGGCATGGCCTTCGAAGGACTCAATCAGGCCGGGCATCACGAGAAGGACCTGATCGTTGTCCTTAATGATAACGCCATGTCCATATCACCTAACGTGGGATCCTTTTCCTCTTTCTTGAGCCGCAAGATGACCGGCAGGCGGTTTGTCAATTTAAAGAAAGACCTGGAGGGCTTCATAAAATCCCTGCCAGGTGTTGGCGAAAACATCCTAAGTTTGGTGCGCAAAAGCGAAGATTCTTTTATCACTTTTTTTACTCCTGGCATGCTTTTCGAGGCCTTTAAATTCAAATACATAGGGCCTATCAGAGGACACCGTATCGATCGCCTCATTGAGGCCTTCAACAATACACTCCACCTGGAAGGTCCGGTTTTAGTGCATGTGCTCACGAAAAAGGGGAAAGGATACGAGCCAGCCGAAAAGGACCCGGCACACTTCCACGGGGTTGGTTCCTTTGAGATCCCCACGGGCTCCACTCCAAAGGACAGGACCAAGCCTTTGCCATCTTATACTGAGATCTTTGGGAACACCATGGTAGACCTCGCGCGAACCAATAAAAAACTGTTTGCCGTTACAGCAGCCATGCCTGAGGGGACCGGGTTGTCAAAGTTTGCCGAACAGTACCCGGAACGATTTATGGACACGGGAATCGCTGAACAACACGCAGTCACCTTCGCTGCGGGTCTTGCCACAGAGGGTTTTAGACCTGTCGTGGCGATTTACTCTACTTTTCTACAGAGGGCCTTTGATCAGGTTATCCATGACGTATGCCTGCCCAACCTGCCGGTTATTTTCGCCATTGATCGTGGTGGGCTTGTGGGAGAAGACGGGCCTACCCATCATGGTCATTTTGATATCACTTATTTGCGCAGCCTGCCAAATATGACCGTCATGGCCCCCAAAGATGAAAACGAACTAAGGCAAATGCTCTACACGGCCCTGAAACACCCAGGTCCCGTTGCTATCAGATATCCAAGGGGCAAAGGCCTCGGAGTCCCAATAGACACAAAGTACCAGGAAATCCCTATAGGTCAGTCAGAGACCCTCAGGGAAGGCAAAGACCTTCTCATCCTGGCCCTGGGAAGTATGGTTTATCCTTCCATGGAGGCAGCCGCTAATTTAGAAAAGGAAGGATTGTCTGTTGGCGTTGTGAACTGCCGTTTTGTAAAGCCAATTGACCCGGGGCTGGGGGAGCTTTCAACCTCAATTGGCAGGGTTTTGGTAGTGGAAGAAAATATCAGACAGGGTGGGCTTGGGGGGGCGGTCCTGGAGCTATTTAGTGATTTGGGCATAGTCAACGTCCACATGAGACGAATTGGTCTGCCCGACAAGTTTGTGGAGCATGGAGCGTCTCCACTTTTGAGGGAAATATACGGCCTTGATACCACCGGGATTTTAAAGGAGGCGAGGGATTTCTGCCAACAGGGCCAAAAACAGTAAAATACGATTGGATCAACTGTTGATACAAAGAGGTCTGGCCGAGAGTCGCGAAAGGGCTAAAGCCATGGTCATGGCAGACCTTGTGCAGGTCAACGGGTTTCCGGTTGACAAACCGGGGCGTCTTATACCAACTTCGGCCTCCATCGTCACGAATAAGGTTTCCCCGCCCTATGCAAGCCGGGGCGGACTGAAGCTGGAAGCGGCCCTGAACCATTTTTCAGTGAAAATTAGAGGGCAGACCCTGCTGGACGTAGGTGCTTCCACAGGTGGATTTACAGACTGCCTGCTTAAGCACGGGGCCTGTAAGGTTATCGC
>JAUUWD010000158.1 GCA_030589225.1 Desulfobacteraceae bacterium
TACGGAGATCAGACCCTGGTACTGCTGGAATCCGTTGCAGAGTGCTCGGGCTTTGATCTCATCCGCTTTTCCCAAAGCTGGAGGAGCCTTTTTGAAAGCTACGCCGGATATTTTGACAAGGCTACAAAAGAAACCCTTAAAAATTATGCTGCAGGCAGCGGGCCCGAATCCTCTGGTTCCGGTTCAACCGATCTTGCCGGCGCGTCCCGGATCGCCCCAATTGTGTACACGTACCGTGAAGACCTGGAGACCATGATCGCTGCATCCAGGGCTCAGACAGCCATGAGTCATAATAACCCTCTGGTTGTTGAAAGCGCGGAATTTTTTGCAAGGGTCCTCTGGCATGTGCTGAGAGGGAATGCGCCCACGGCAGCAATGGAACGTGTGTGCGGGGAAGAATTGAAGGAAGGCACCATGAGTGAATGGGTGAATGCGGGTGTAAAGAGCACGGATGTTGACACCAGGTCTGCCATCGCCAGTTTTGGCCAGGCGTGTGAAATCGATATGGCATTTCCTTCAACGGTTCATTTGATCGCCAAATATGAAAACGATCTAAAGGCCTCTCTAATGGAAAATGTTATGGCCGGCGGTGACTCCGCATCAAGGGGCATGTTGGCCGGTATGGTCCTCGGAGCACATTTGGGGTATGGCGCCATTCCGGAAACATGGCTAAGTGAGTTAAATAAAGCTGGCAGAATCACCGGGTTACTTGATGCTATAGATGATCGTTAACCTCCACCAGAAGGCTGTCCCGGGCCGGTACGGGTCGGGGAGGTGGAGCTTCGGTAGACATAACATAAAGCGATCTTTTGGAGAATCCATTATGAATGAAGACAGGCTTATTTGCTCAGAATGTTGTCAGACAGTCAATAAAAGCAAGGCATGTATAATTGACGATAAGGTCGTATGTTTTACGTGTATGTATGGGGATATAACACCGTTTGACATCTATCCAATTGGCAGCGTGAGAACAAAGCTGGGATCCAGGGAAACAAGTAGTCTTCCTGCCGAACCCAATGGGATATCCTGTATTGATCTCTTTCCTTCTCAAAAGCGATTCTTGTATAAGTTGGAAGAGGAAACCTCTTTGCTTATTGTTTATTACCTTCATAAGGTGAAATCAGTGATTACGGTGTTTAATAGGCGGTTGGACGGCAAGAGCGTCGGGGTTTTTGCCTCGCGTACCCCAAACCGGCTGTCAAAAATTGCTGTTCAAGAAGTAAGACTCCTGAAGATTGAGGGAAATAAACTTTATGTGGACGGGCTCGATGCGATGGATGAAAGCCCGGTCCTTGACATAAAATTAGGCCTGGGTCGTCGTAGAGCATCTGGACGGTGAAAGACGCTCGTCTTTTGCCAAGACCAGGGCGGCCCATGATTCAAGGGTAAACTGTTGAGAGATGATCATCCCTATTCCCGTGAAGAGTTGTTTCATCTCGTTTAGCTGATTTTCTCCAAATCCAGAGACAACAGCCAGGCCCTGGTCCTTCAGATGACCGGGGAGATATTTCCCCGTTCGTATGAGTACGGAAGCTACCAGATTGGCCATGATCAGATCATATTTTTCTTGCACAGCATCCCAGGAGCCCTCTTTGATTTTTATCGTGCGGGAGAGGTGATTCAATTTCACGTTTCCTTCTGCCGCCTCTGCAGAGGGTCCATCAATTTCAACCCCGAGTGCACTTTTTGCGCCCATCTTAATGGCAGCAATGGCAAGGAGACCTGTCCCGCAACCAAAATCAAGAACCTTCCCTCCTCGCAACCTCTGTGTATTGGATGTGTCTTTGGCTATTAGATCCATGATTTTCAGACATAGCCGGGTCGAGGGATGTTTACCCGATCCAAAGGCGTTGTGTGGGTCCAGTATAATAGTCCGGTCATCTGCTGTCTGCGGTACGGAGGTGCCCCATGGTTGAACTGTAATGGA
The DNA here is from genome assembly GCA_030589225.1 of Desulfobacteraceae bacterium. GTDB lineage: Bacteria > Desulfobacterota > DSM-4660 > Desulfatiglandales > Desulfatiglandaceae > 4484-190-2. Next base: position 1,928 of record JAUUWD010000158.1, read on the forward strand.
GGGTACAGGGTTAAAGGGTTCTGCGAACCGACTACTTCCGGTGGAGGGCTCTGAATAGGCAAGATTGCGAACCCTGATATCGAATTTTGTGCTTAAAGAAAGTGCTTTCTCCACACTTGTGATGGTTCTATAAAGGCCTCTGAGTGTATCGTCAAGTAGACCATGGTCTGTCTCTATGAAGGAGATTCTTCCCCACTCCTCTTCATTTTTACTCCATTGCGGCATTTTTTCAAATCTTGGTGAAAAGCACCTCAACTCATGCCGGAGTCTTTGCAGGGCAAAAATCGGTCCTTCTATGGAAATTTCATACTGCATGGTCTTCTTCCGTCTAAAAAACCTTCATTTATAAAAAATCACGAAGTTCCTTAACTTCCCCGCTGCAAGCGGGATAAATAGGCACTTTAAACTTTAGGCACTTAAATCAGCGTACCTTCCAGCACCAACAAAAACAAGCCATCTCCTCTGGGGGTGGTAATTGACTGCACCCCAACATACCTGATTTTTTCACAAAACGCAAAATCTGGCTAATATTTTATCGCGCCAAAGGTGGGATCTTCAAAAGGGGGAGACTCCGGGGCGTAGGCCACACGGGGTATGTTTATCTTGACAAAATATGTTTAATAAACTACACTAAATTGTTTATTAATAAGCCCAAATTAGTTTAGAACTATAGCATTTTTAGATCTTTCCTCTGGACTCAAGCGCGGGACGATGGCTGACGATAATATTGAGAATAAGGAAAATCACTCAGGTGAATCAACGAGACCTGAGGAGCAGTCCACACGCCATAAGCTTAAGGCTTATCTGGTAAGAAGACATGGAAAGGACCGTAGAAGCGGGGAGGATAGAAGGAGAGGGAAAGATAGAAGGACCGGCAAGGGCATTTTCACTAAAAAAGAAAAAAGAGACGGAAAAGAACGAAGGAGCGGGAAGGACCGTAGAAGCGGCCAGGAGCGAAGGAGTACAAGAAAACTAAGAATCCCCATTTTTATTAAGCTTACCAGTTTATCCACTATACTGATCCTGGTGGTTATTTCTATCATCAGTTTTTCAATATTAAAAAAGCAAAAAGCGCAATATATTGGTCAGTTGATTAACTTAGGAGAGAGTATGGTTCGTATAGTGGCCAACAGCGCTCCAGAAAAACTTTTGGGGGAGGAAGATCTGGCCTTATTCCAGCTTGTAAAAGACATCGCAGAAAATAAGCAGGTTATATATGTTCTGATCACTGACCAAAAGGACGTAATCAAGGCCCATAACCGTATCGATATGGTGAACAAGATATATTCACCGCCGGATAATATCCTGTTTCTTAAGGAAGACAATAAGGTTAAAGTAAGTTCTTTTATCCGTGGCCGAGAAGAGATCCTGCTTTTTGAAGAACCAATTACCTATCAGAAACTAAGGGTTGGGGAAGTCCACCTGGCCATATCACAGAGAAAGATTTTGGAGAACATTCACGATGCCAAGACCTCTATTTTGGTACTCACAGCGTTTATAACACTCCTGGGGATTATGCTAAGTCTTGCGCTCAGCATGTATTTCTCACGCCCTATCAGGAAGCTGGGGGAGAGTATCAAGGCCCTGGCAATGGATGATTTTGATCATCGTGTGGCTGTTAACCGCAATGATGAGCTTGGAGACCTTGGTTTAGCTTTTAACAGGATGGCCGAGGATCTGGCACTCAAGGAAAAGATTAAGGATTCCTTCGGGCAGTACGTAACACCTGAGATAGTTGATATGATACTGGAAAACCCTGATAATCAATGGATGAAAGGGTTAAAGGTGGAAGCCACGGTTCTATTTGTTGATATAAGGGGTTTTACAGGCTTGGCTGAGGAAAAAGAGCCGGAGACCGTTATTGAAATGCTTAATGACCATTTTACCAGGGTAACTGACATCGTGATTAGGCATGGTGGCCATTTGAACAAGTTCGTTGGAGATGAAGCAATGATAGTTTTCGGTACTCCAGCCCCCAATCCTCAACACGCTGAGGCGGCTGTAAGGGCGGCCTTGGATATACAGGAAGAAATAGCAAGGATTGATCGGAAAAAGAAGATGGGGGATGTGTCTTTTGAGGTCGGTATTGGTATTAATTCCGGTGAGATAGTGGCGGGGAACCTTGGCTCACCCAAGCGAATGGAATATACGGTTATTGGAGATAACGTAAATGTGGCATCGAGGCTCACTTCCCTTGCAAAGGCAGGAGAAATATTGATCAGTAAGAAAACCTATGAATCAATCGAGGACAATACCAGGTTGAAAGTAACTGAGAGAGGTAAAGTGTCTGTCAAGGGGAAAAAGGTGGAGATAACTATCTTTAACGTGTTGGGATTGGATGAGGTTCAAGATGACCAAGACAGTCGCAGCACTGAATAGGGAGAGATTAAGGGCCGTTGTCTTCGCCCTGATAGCGATAGGCCTTCTCTTTCAGTCATCCTGCGCTACTCTCGAAGTGGCCCTAAAAAAAGCCGAAAAGTCGCTGTGGCAGGAAAAACCCCCAGAGCCCCTTCAATTTCAGTCAGACGAATATATTGTCTACAGATTACAAGAAGGAGAAACCCCTGTTACACTTGCAGAAAGATTTTTAGGAGATGAAAAGCGGTCATGGGTCATCGAAGAAGCAAATGAGGACATCGAGTTCAGAGAAAATCAGGTAATTATAATCCCTCTGAAGGAAGAAAATAAGGGGGGGCTGGAAATAGACGGCTATCAGGCAGTGCCGATTCTATCCTACCATCATTTTGCTGAAAATTGTGAATCTCACCTCTGTATCTCCGCCAGCGTTTTTGACCAGCAGATGAGGTACTTGAAAAATAATGGCTACAGGGTCATAACAATGCGTGAGCTTCTTGGGTTTATGCAGTATCGTCATGCCATCCCTAAAAGATCGATTATTATTACCATTGATGACGGCTACAGATCTGCTTATGATATTGCATATCCGGTGCTCAAGAAATATGGTTTTACAGCGACACTTTTTATCTACACAGACTATGTAGGAGTTTCCAAGAGCTCCATCACGTGGGATCAGCTACGAGAGATGGAGGCCGATGGTTTTGGAGTTGGCTCTCATACCATATCTCATTGTGATCTTACAAAGATAATGACAGGCGAGCAGTATCAGGACTATCTGGCGAGGATCAAAAGAGAAATTTTTGACTCTAAACAGATAATTGACAAA
>JAUUWD010000245.1 GCA_030589225.1 Desulfobacteraceae bacterium
CCCCGGCCTTTGTTGGCATGATCTGCCTGCCCAGCCGATCAAGGAGTTTTGTCCCGCCCAGGCTCTCAAGCGTGGTTATCCTCTCGCTGACAGAAGCCTGTGCCAGAAAAACTGCCTCTGAAGCTTTTGAAAAGCTCTCCAGTTCAACAACTTTTCGAAAGATTTCGAGTTGGCGCAGGTCAAAATCAACAGGCGATATTTGATTGGAAACGGATTTTTTCATGTGATAGTTTAGTGTTCTCACAAATACGGAAACCACATCTCTTCTATGTCTCCGAAATTTGCCTTCACTTTTTCACGGCCCGATAAAATGTCGCCATGGCCCGAAAGCAGGTATTCCACATCAAGCAGGGAGATCCTTTTGATGCTTTCTTTCAGTTCCTGCCCGTCGCCTCCAGGCAAATCCGTTCTCCCGATACCCTGATTAAAGGCTACATCGCCGGTGAAAAGGACTTTTTTGTCAGGCCAGTAAATACAGACAGAGCCTGGTGAATGGCCGGGCGTTTGGATGACCTGGAAGGTCAAATTTCCTATCTTCAGCTCTCCCTCCTGAAGCAGGATATCCGGTTCAAAATCTGAAATGCCCAAAGCCTCTCCATAATGTGGGGCAACTTTCCTGATGAAATCCATCTCTACGGAGCTTACCGCGATGAGAGTGGATGTATTTGCAAATACCTTTACAGACTCCATGTGGTCCGGATGCCCGTGTGTGATAATTACAATGTCAATATCCTGGGGGGAGAGAGAAAGCTCTGAAAGGCCATCCCGAACATGGTCAAAGAGGTGGTAATGGCCCGGGTCCACAAGGATTTTTTTGTCTGCGTCTATGAGATAGGCGTTGCAGTTATTTGCAGTAGGGCTGAGCCACAGAAATGCATGTAAATTGTCAAATATTTTCATGGAAATGAGGTCCGTTGATTGTTTTTGGTTGTCCGTTATGGAATCTGTAAATGAAGGATACTAAAAAGGCACTCAAAGGATGTCAAGACCTAAGAACCGTATCGTTCCCCCGGCTGCTGGTACCCAATGATTTGTGGCAGAATTCTGTTTGTTATTTCCAGATCAATAGAAAGAACTTTCCTGGAAAATCCTTGACAAATTAACTGATTTTAGATAATTTTCTATTAATTTTAAGGCGTTAAATTTTGAAATGCTGTACCGCCAGGTTCAGTTCCTTGTTGACGAAAAGGACTGGGCATGACAAGGAGAAGAGATAGATAATCACAGTATTATGTTGTGAAGGAGTTCAAAGAAAATGGCTAAAGCTAAAGGTAAGATGCTTAGATTCACTCATATTAAGTTGGGGAATTGGCGCAATTTTGCCCAGGTCGATGTGGACCTTGAACGTCGCGGATTTCTAATTGGGCCGAACGCATCGGGGAAGTCGAATTTTCTGGATGTGTTTCGTTTTCTCTCTGATCTCGTATCTGTTGGCGGAGGTTTGCAGGAGGCTGTGCGCAAACGGGGTGGGGTCTCCAGCCTGCGTTGTCTTGCTGCACGCCGGTACTCGGATATTGTTTTGTGCATTTGCGTAGGGAGTGATGAAAATCTTCATGCCTGGGAATACGAACTGCACTTCAGCCAGGATAATCTTCGACGTCCAATTGTTAAATTTGAAAGGGTCGCGAGGAATGGATTAGACATCCTGAAGCGCCCCGATGATAAAGACAAGCTTGACTCAGAGCGATTGAAACAGACTTATATTGAGCAGGTATATGCCAATCAGCCTTTCCGTGAGGTCGCTAATTTTTTTTCAACTGTTCGGTATCTTCATATCGTACCCCAACTTGTACGAGATCCGGATCGTTCAATTGGACGCAGGGAAGATCCCTTCGGCGGAAATTTTCTTGAGCACATCGCTGGCACTCCAGACAAGACTCGTAATTCTCGTCTAAAACGCATCGTTAATGCCTTACGTGTAGCTGTCCCTCAACTCAAGGAACTGGAGTTGTGGCGGGATGTTAGGGGCACACCTCATCTGCGAGGAAAACACGTGCACTGGCGACCTCAGGGCGCATGGCAAACAGAGGACCAGTTCTCAGACGGCACCCTTCGGTTACTGGGTTTGCTCTGGGCTACACTGGACGGTTCCGGGCCTTTGCTTTTGGAAGAACCTGAGCTATCACTTCACCCCGAAGTGATTCGATTTATCCCTCAAATGTTTGCACGCATTCAGGGGCGTTCAGGCCGACAAGTGTTAATCAGCACACACTCGAGTGACCTTTTGCGTGACGAGGGTATTGGCCTTGACGAAACGCTGCTTTTACAGCCAAGTGGTGAGGGAACAACTGTTCAGACGGCTGCCAGTTTTGGTGAAATTAAAGCCCTTCTCGAGGGGGGCATGAGCCTCGCTGACGCGGTAATTCCCAGGACTCGCCCTGAAAATGTTGAACAATTGATGCTCTTTGGTGAATAAGGAGTTTTTGTGTCGGGACATGTTTTCATCTCTGGGGCCGTGGAAGGAATGCTGGACGAGGCAGTGCTGCGACGGCTGATGAAGGAAATGGGAGCTATGGCAGGGCCGATATACGGAAAAAACGGCAAACCCTTTCTTTTGCAAAAGGTTAACGCATATAATCAAGCGGCGCGATTTGGTCCCTGGGTTATTTTAATTGACCTCGACCATGATGCTGACTGCGCTCCTCCTTATCAGAAATCTTGCTTGCCACATCCATCCCCGCTCATGATTTTCCGCGTTGCAGTGAGAGAGATAGAAGCCTGGCTTTTGGCTGATCGTGAAAGTCTGGCCAAATTTCTCAGTGTCGGGGTTTCCCGTATCCCGCATGACCCTGAAAACATGAATAACCCGAAATCAACAATGGTTGAGATCGCAAGGCATTCGCGCCGAAGGGATGTCAGTGAAAATATGGTGCCAAGAGCGGGCAGCGGGCGGAAAATCGGGCCTGCATATACTTCACTGCTCATCGAATTTGCAAGAGATCCCGAGCACGGCTGGCGGCCCAGTGTTGCAGCTAAGTCATCGGACAGTCTGGATAGATGCATGCGCCGTTTGGAACAGTTGATACGGGGTGCTGCATAACCATTAAGTAACTGTATGAGCCAAATTATGAGATTAGGAAATTAGGCCGATTTTGCTAATATTTAACCGGGGAGATTGGGGTTGAGGTAAAGGAGAAGCGTGCTGCCTATGGCGGGCAAAAGAAAAGGAATAAGGTATGACACCGGAACAACGCCAGGGAGAACATAGTCAGGCAATTACAATAAAATTATCGTTTTTTCTTTCTTGGTCTGGTTATTACCTGTTCAAATTCGGCGTTATCCCTGTGCGCGGCGCTCCTGCGGAAGGCTGCAAGCTGGGCTTGTTCTTCGGTGCCGGGAGTATCAACTTCAATGATTTTTGTTTTACTGCCCCTGGTGGCAATGATGTCCGGAATATAAGCCTCCCTCCCTATTGAATCTGGCATTTTATAGGCACTGATGTGAGCCTGCACATTATACCCTTTTTGCTTCAATTCCCGTGCTAACTCCATCACTTTTCTGTTATGAGTGCCTTGAATGGATTTTTTTCTTGGCATACTAATCCTCCTTGTTCATCGATAATTATAAAAAATACTCACAGACTATTTTCCAAAGATATTCACCTACCTTTTCCGGAGACCCTCAGCAACAGCCTCTGCAAATGCCCTGTCCTCACCAGCAAATGAAAGAGCTACTTCATATTTGAATTTCATGATCTATCCTCTGGTAGTCTTTCAAAAAATTGTCTGCACATAAATTGAATGATACAGATGAAGAAAAAATAGACGAAAAAAAACGGGCGCAGGAACCAAATCCCGCACCCCGTTTGCAATCACTTCCTTCTGGCTGGTGGTTTAAGAGTTCTTCCGGACCGAGCCGACTGATATCTTATCCCCTTGGGTGTTACGGTTGCAACCACTGGGGTTGCCTTTGTCTTGGTAGAGCTCTGTTTCAAACGGCCCACATCACGAGTAGAAGGTTGATGAGCCTTA
>JAUUWD010000076.1 GCA_030589225.1 Desulfobacteraceae bacterium
CCAGCGTCTTGGAGGATGGGAGATTTCCCTTAGTGCTCCTTTTGGCGATGATTCGAGAGAGGCCTATGGTGCTCTTCTGCCAGACCCGGGTATGAGCACTGATGAGCAGCTTTCTAAAAATCAAAGGCGGCAGATCTTAACACAGAAGCTCAGGGAGTTTCGTAGGACACTTTCCGGGAATAAAGCTGATATTTTTGATAACCGGATTATGGCAGAAAAGCCCTTGACCCTCCAAGAGCTTGGAGACAAATATCATATATCACGGGAGAGAGTTCGCCAAATCCAGGAAAAAATTACTATCAATATCAGAAAGTGGCTCAAAGAACAGATCCCGGATTTTGAAGAAGAGTATTCTGACTTTATAAAATGAGAATTGCTGGAACTTTTGTAGTCTCCTCGACTTGGTGTCAGGGGGATGAGGGCAAAAATGCAATCATCACGCACACATAAAATGAAAGAAGAACCCGCAACCCGTAACCCGCAACCCGTAACCCGCAATGAGTTAGCCTCATGCGGATACCGGAGGCTTACAGGCGTTCTATCACTTTTCCTTGTAATAGGACTCGTCTCAGGATGTTTTGGGCTTGCACCCCGGGTCACACCTTTGGAGTCCGTGTCGCCTGAAGCTGGAAGAAGAGTATCCCCTGAAGAAATGGACAATGTCCTGGAGGCCTACAAAAATTTTGCATTGGCCTCCATTGCCGTGACGCATGGCAACCCCCAGGATGCGCGGAAATATCTTTCCAGGGCCATCGAACAAGACCCGGAATCCGCTTATCTCTGCACAAAAATGGCTTTGCTTCTTAAAAGCATGAAAGACTACCCGGGTGCTTTAAAATATGCGCTCAGAAGTGAAGACCTGGAGCCTGAAAATGTGAGAAGCAAGATACTTCTTGCCGATCTTTATGCCCTCATGGGTGACGATGACATTGCCATAGAACAGTACCGCAAGGCCGTGGACCTTGATCCGGAAAACGACCGGATAAGACTTCTTCTAACTACCATTCTAATTAAAAAGGAACAATCCGACGAGGCGCTCAACCAGTTGGAAATAATATTAGAACGGAATCCCGAACTTGTCATCGCTCATTATTACCGGGGAAGGATTAACTTGGAAAAAAGTCGTCATGCAGAGGCTGAACAGGCATTCCTTGAGGCACTGAGACTCAATGAGACCCTGGAACCCGCCATGTTTGATCTGGGAACGCTCTATCAGATGACTGACAGAAACGTGGATGCGGTTGAGATCTATGAGAAATTGTTGGAGCTTTATCCTGACAATATGGGGGCCAGAAAAAGGCTGGTGGATCTGTACTTTAAGCTCGGTCAAAAAGAGAAGGCTGAACAGCAAACAGAAGAAATCAAAGAGCATTCAAAGCCTGGTGAACCAGGAAGGCAGGCCCTTGGCCTAATTTATCTTAGACAGGGAAAGCTCGATGAATCCATAGAGGAATTAAACCTGATTGTTTCCGCCTGGCCGGGTGATTACAAATCCAGGTACTATCTCGGTACAGCCTATGAAGAAAAAGGGGATATTGATAAAGCCCTGGAGCACTTCGGCCAGATCAAGCCAGAGTCAAAGTATTTCTTAAGTGCTCAAATGCATATGGGGTATCTCCTCAGTGATCAGAAAAAATATGACGAAGCCATCAGGGTCATCGAAAAAGCCATTACGCTGAAAAAAGAAAAGATTGAGCTCTATTTGATGCTGGCGTCAGTTTATGAAACAAAGGAGGAATACGAGAAAGCCATCGATGTTGTTAAAAACGGGCTAAGACAGGATGAGAAAAACCTTGATCTTATATTCCGTCTCGGCGTACTTCTCGATAAGTCCGGCGATAAGGCGTCATGTCTAAAGCAGATGAAGCGGATCGTGGAAATGGATCCCGAACACGCGGACTCATTAAACTACATAGGGTATACATACGCAGACAAAGGGATAAAGCTGGATGAGGCTATGGAACTGATCCAGAAGGCCTTAAAATTAAAGCCTGAAAGCGGTTACATAATAGATAGCCTGGGATGGGTCTATTTCAGGAAAGGTTTGTATGATGAAGCACTCCGTTACTTAGAAAAGGCTGCAAAGCTGACTCCTGAAGACCCAACTATTAATGAACATCTTGGCGACGTCTACTTTAAAAAGAAAGACTTCAAGAAGGCCCTCATATATTACAAAAAAGCCCTTTCACTGAAACATCCCGAAGAAAAAAAGATAAAACAAAAAATAATTGAGGTTGAACTGCTTCTTAAAGGAAAAAATTGAATCTGAACAAACAAATTCCCCTAGGTGTATTCTTTTTTTTGCTTTTTGCTTCTTTTTTTTTCCAATGCTGCGCCCCTGTCTCCGTTCAGCAACCATCTCGTCCTTTTAACCATAAGAAAATCACCGATCTTATTTCCATGAGCCGGGAACAGGAAAGGCGAGTCCATGCACTCTTCTCTTCAGGTCGCTTAACGATCAAAGGGCGCGGTTCGGAAGCCGAACTGAATACTCTAATCGCTGGTGTTAGGGATTCAGGCAAAATCAAAATTGAAATCACACATCCCTGGGGTCGCCCACTTCTTCATATCCTCCTCAATGAAAAGAGATTCCAAATCCTTTCCTTCAGGGAGAAGAGATATTATTCCGGGTACCTTGGGTCTTTTGATCCATCGGGGTTTTTCCCGGGCATGTTAGACCCCGATCAGATATGGACCTTTGTAAGGGGATATCCGGTTATACGGAAACATAATCGCGCTGTTTCTCTGAAAGAAAATCAGGCCACACTTCTAAACACAAATGGGGTATTTGTGCAGGTCATTGATTTTCATCCACAAAGCAGTACCCCATGTTCGGTGTTTTTTCCCGGGCAGGACATAAAAATTACGTTTTCAAACTTTCAAAATGAGGATGGCATTTATTATGCGCGGAAAGTAGGGCTAAACGATCCTCGAACTGGCAGTCAACTGACATTTGACCTGAAACAGGTGGTTTTCAATAAGGCTATACCGAAAGAAATCTTCCAACTTGAAAAACCAGCGGGCTTTGAAACCATGTTACCCCAGGGCATGGAGGAGAGGTAACTCACTCCTTCAGGGTAGCAATAGAACCTTTTCAGACGCGGTTTTACGGGATACCTTGCGGTATCCTTGACACAACATAAATCGTTCCTTATAGTGCCAACATTTTGTAGGCGGTCACAAGTTCAGGGGTCACCGTTTGAACTCACGAATCAACAGTGCTGGTTTTCGGTGAACCCTCAACCTTTGAACCTTGAACCTCTGAACCCGTGAGCGGTTACCATCTTTCACGAAAGTAGATCCTATGGAGCTTATAAACAAGGTCTTTAATCACCCCGGACTACGAAAAGCACTGGTAAAAAGCAGGATTTTTCTGGGGATTGTATTTCTTATTCTCATATTGATTTACGGCCGACTGGAGCAGTATTTTCTAGCCTTTGCTGTTTCTATTTCTGGGGAATTGATCCAAATATGGTCATCAGGCAGCCTGGAAAAGAACAAGGTACTTACTGTGAAAGGTCCCTATAGTCTGGTCAGGAATCCAATGTATTTAGGAAGATTCCTGGTTATTTTAGGTGGTATACTTTTATTAGGTAATATTTATTTCGTTTTAGCCTATGTGGTGATGTACTATTTTTATATGGCTAACCGTGTAAAAAGGGAAGAGAAGCATCTGGGAAAGATTTTTGGAGAACCCTACAGGATATATTGCAGTGAGGTGAATAAATTTATTCCGAATTTCAGGGTTTATGAAAAAGGCGAGTTGGTCTTTTTCCGATTCAATATCTTATTTCACAATAATGAACACCTCAATTTTTTGGCTGTGATAGGCTTTTATATTATCTTCTATGTTTGTAACCCAATGATAAATTCGTTTTTTTGAACAGTCTGTAGCTTTTAAGAGAACGATTTGCCGGAGTAATAACCAATTGAGGGTGCTGACAAGATATTTCTGCAAAGAGTTTTTCAAGCTTCTATCGCTGGTCCTGACTGTCTCTCTGTCCATATATCTGATAATAGAATTTGTCCAAAGGCTAAATGATTTCCTGGATGTGCACGTACCGATGAGGGTGATGTTTTTGTTCCTACTTTACAAAACCCCCTTCATAATAACTCAGATGCTACCTGTGTCCACATTGATCGCGATTATTGTCATGTTCTCCCTCATGAAAAAGAACAACGAGATCACAGCAATGAAAGCGTGTGGAATAAGTATCTTCGAGATCTCAAAGCCGGTTATTTTTGTTTCCATACTTGTCGGAGCCATCATGTTTCTGTTTTCCGAGCTAATTGTCCCATACGCCAGTTCCAGGAGTAATGAGATATGGAATGTAGAAGTGAAGAAAAAGGACCCGACACGGTTTTATGGACATGATCATATTTGGTACAGGGGAACTGATGCCTTCTATCTGATCAGGCGCTTTGACAGCAAAAGGAATGTGATGGCTGATCTCAGTTTGTATTTCTTTGACAAATCGTTTCAGCTAATCAAAAGAATAGATGCACGCAAAGGGATCTGGACCGGGCATAATTGGAAAATACTGGAAGGCATTGTACAGGAGGCAAAAGAGGAAGGTGGATACAGCCTCATGAAATTTGACGAAATTCAAATAGAACTCCCGGAAGGGCCTGAGGTTTTCGTCAGACCTGTCAGAAAGCCAGAGGAGATGAGTTATTGGCAACTGAAGCGATATGCTAAAAGAGTTCGACTTGAAGGCTATGATGATACTGAATATCTGGTTGATATGAATATTAAATTAGCGCTCCCTTTGGTTAATCTTTTAATGGTATTGATAGGGATTCCTGTTGCCCTGGGGATAAAGAGAGGAGGAACTCCGCTCGCTGTATCCCTGGGCGTAGGGCTCTGTTTCCTTTATTTGATCAATCTTGGGTTTTTACGGTCGCTCGGCCTTTCAGGGCTGTTGCCACCAGTTCTTGCGGCCTGGTCAGCAAATGTGATTTTTTTCTTTTTAGGCATCTACATGATGATGCGTCTAAAGGCATGATCTCTGACCGTTAATCGTTTAACCCTTGTTGGAACCTGAGATTTTTCAGCAATTCTCATTGTGCTTCCCATCTGGCAGGCCCGCGGGGTCTCTTTTTAAAGGCCGCAAATGCCTATTTCATTCTATTGAACGGCAGCGTAGCCTTGAAATTCGTTATAGGACAGCCCCAAAGGAGAGTCTCCGTTGCAACTGACGCCTTCTCTGCCTGCTCGGAGCTTTTATTCAAAGCCACAGGGGCGTTCGACAAGCTGTGTAAGAATTTGTCTTGCGGCCTTTAAAAAGAGACCCCACGGCCCTGCATTAGCAAGGTCTAAAGGTTATAATTAGAATTGCTGGAGATTTCTAAATCGTATGAGAAAAAAGTCTAACAAATGGTATCGTGTTGTTTATTTTCTGGGAATATTTGGCTCTTACTTTTTTCGAATTTTCCCCTTAAAAACATGGTTGTTTCTGGGGAGGTGTTTCGGTCTTCTTTTTTATTTCCTGGCTTTTCAGCAAAGAAGGACTGCGTTGAGAAATCTAAGATTTGCCTTTGGAAAGGAAAAGGAAGAAAATGAAATAGTTTCTCTGGCCAGAAAGAATTTTCAGCAATTTGGTATGATTGCATGTGAATGGGCACGGTTGAAATACATCACTAAGGAAGAATTGCAAAGGCTCGTTGACATCGAAGGGAAGGAGCACCTGCTTGCCGCCAAGAAAAAAAGCCCGTCAGTCATTCTTTTGGGTGCCCATTTTGGGAATTGGGAATATGCCCATCTTCTCTATGCAAGTACAATAAACCGTCTCAACTTTATAGTCCGGGCAATAGACATACCGTTTATTGAAAAAGAAAGAGCCGCATTCAATGAAAATTTTGGAGTGGGGATACTGTATCAAAAGAATGGACTTCGACCGGCAATTAGAAAACTAAAAAAGGGGGAGGATCTGGTTCTCTTTGCTGATCGACAGGCAGGTTCAAAAGAGGGAATCACATGCCAGTTTTTTGGCAAGGAGACATCTACCCTCACACTGGTCCCTGCGTTAGCTCAAAGATTTCATGTTCCCATAGTGCCCATGTTCATAGTCCGCTCAAAAGATATGGTGCATCATCGCATTGTTTTTTTCCCTGAACTCAAGATTGAACCCGGCGACAAGGAGGAAAGCATTCGTGAAGGAACGCAAAGACAAAGTGATATTATTGAAAAGGTAATCAGAGAATACCCCGATCACTGGGTATGGCTCCACAAGCGATGGAAAGCGCACCATCGATATCTTTACGCAGAATCCCTGGCAAAAAGAAAACGTCGCAGGGAAAAAAGGAAGGCACGACATTGTGCAAATATGTGATCTGTTACAGAGGCATATGATGTCCGCTACTCAAACTCTTCAGATTCCTCCGAGGGATGGAATAGAAAAAGCGTTTCATCCCTTATCTTTTCAGGTGCCTCGCGGAGAAGATACTCCTCCGCATCCCTTCGGAAAATCTTTGCCCGCTTTTCAAGATCATTGAGTTTATCAGCTACCCCCGTCTGAATTAGCATGGCCTTAACATCTCTGAAGAGATCCTCACTGCCGTGCAGCAGCGTGCCTTCATGGAGGATCTTACAGGCAACCATATGTTTGAATGTCTCGAACCTGATCTGCTCCTTAACCCGCACAACTTTCTTTACAATATAGTCAATCTCTTCTTTAACGTGGGGAGAAATGAGAAGCCTGTATTTTTCCTGGTAGATAGCGTCGTCCAGTCTTTTCATCAGGTCATCAGGGGTTTGATCGTCGGCGATAACAACCAGATCTATATCCGAGCCTTTGACAAGTTTCCCTGTACTTCTCTCCGGACGTGGTACATCGTGAGCCATGTTATAGACAATGTCCCCGGCAATAATGAAACAGAGCCGGTGATCAAGAAGAGAAAGGCTTTCAATCTGGCCTGTAATACCGGAAACGACATGGTAGGCCAGTTTTAGTTTAGCTCTGCTGACCGCTTCAATGTGGGAGGTCAATTCCATGGTCCTGCTTTCAAGTGGATCTGGGTCCCCGGAAATGCCTACGACAGAGTAGGTCAAAAATTCCCGCCAGATTGATGGGGACAGCCTTGCGAATCCTTCCACCCGGCGGTCCAGCCGTAAGTACCGTGTGCCCACGGTTCGGATTGACAGGTTTTTGGACCCTTTGCAGATCTGCCACAGGATGATCCCATCGCCACC
>JAUUWD010000063.1 GCA_030589225.1 Desulfobacteraceae bacterium
TTGTGATTATTGCCTGTTGCCTGATCCTTTGCACAACCCTGAGGCGATATCTGTCCGCAAGTGATTGATGGGACGTAACTGTTCACTGCCCATTCGCCTTGCTCTCTTGAGACGCAAAGAACGCTGAGTTAAATTAGTTTATTTTCCGCTATTTTCTTTTCTCTGCGGCCTCGGCGTCTTTGCGGTTTACTATTACGATAGGACTCTCATCTCAACCAGGAAACAAGTCGGACTTTTCTATGGCAGCAGCTATAAAACCACTCAGGCTGTTGAGCAGCAAAAGGTCTTCCTTGCGGGAGCTGTCATAAGGCCCTCGGCGTGAGTCAACGTAGATGGCGCCCCTGGTTTTTTTGTTAATTATCATGGGAACACACAAGACAGATCTGATCTGCAAGGTATCCATACTCTCCAGGGGTTCAGGTTGAGCGTCATAGGTTGTATTGGATACCTTGATCGCCTTGCCGTTCTTTGCAACCCGGTCAAGCACTGTGTGGCTGTAATGGATGGCACCCTTTGCTTCATCTTGTCTTGACCTGGTTACTACCTCCTTTAACTTATTTTTTTTGTTATCAAAAAGAATGATGCTTACCCTGTCAATTCTCGGGAGGGTTTCGAACATGGAATCCAAAATCATCTCAAGCACCTCATTGATTTCTAATGACTGCTCCAAAAGCTTAGAGGCCTTGTAAATCAATTGCAAATTCTTGGGCGATCGAGAGCGTCTTTCTCGGACTAAGTCTTTTAATACATCTAAGTCTGCTTCTGGAGAATGGTGCCCCAAATCCTTCATGCCCAAAGCCTTGTTTTGGGGAATTCCACCCAATTGGATTACGGTATTCCCAATAACTATTGTATCTCGTTCTGTCACCTCATAACTTTTCCCTGGCGTAATCATCTCACCATTGAGCAATGTCCCATTAGTGCTTCGTAAATCCTCAATATAGAACGATCCCCCTATCTTGAATATCTTAAGATGTTTTCTGGAAATCTTTATGTCATTGATTTGTATGTCGTTGGTTGAGGATCTTCCGATAAAGACGGCCTTCTGCCTAAAATCAAAGGTCTGATCCTTCATGGGTCCTTCTGAAATAAAGAGCCTGGGCATAATTTTCTTTGCTTCCGCTACATTCTGAACTTATACAATATTTACAGGATATTGACACATTTTGAATTTGGGATTTATGTCATTCGTATTTGTTTCGGATTTCGGATTTCAGGCTTCGAATTTTCAGAAAATCAAATAAGCAAATAAACTCTATTCATTCAACGTGCTATCTCTTTAAATGACATGGTCCTGAGGGTTGGTTAACGGGGGACAGGTTTCTTTAGGCCACTAAGTTTACCGTCCCTGGGTTTAGCTGCTTTCTCATTATTCCGATGGGTTAGTTCCGTTTTCTGCGTCAGGATCTTATAATAGGTTCTGATACGTTCCACATACCGCACCGGCTCGGTACCCCTGGCATATCCGTACTGTAAGGTTTTGTAATATTTCTTTTGGCGGAGCAGAGGCAAAGTAGAGCGAACATCGTGCCAGGAATTTGGATCCTTTCCAAGGCGCAAGGCAAGCGTTTTGGCGTCCCCCAAATGACCCAATCCAACATTATATGCTGCCAGGGCCATATAGGTCCTGTCCGGTTCAGGAATTTCATCGCCAATTCTACGATGTAGACTGGCAAAATAGCGGGTCCCGGCATAGATGGATTGTTTTGGATCTAAGCGGCTTTTCACCTTAAAATGCCTGGCGGTTTCCAGGGTCAACATCATAATACCCCTCACCCCGGTGAAGCTTTTTGCCCTGGGGTTCCAATGTGATTCCTGATAGGCCTGGGCTGCAACCAGTTTCCAGTCTACTCCGTATTTTTTTGCGGCCTCCTCAAAGTATTTTTGGTATCGGGGCAAACGCTGCGTCACCCGTCTGCGAAATCTCATCAAATCCACATAGTCATAAATCTTCAGGTATTCATAGTAGTGCCGGGTTAGCCTCTTAAGGAGGGCGGCGGTTGATGGCTGGTCAAACCAATGGTAGGCAGCCTTCTGAAGGTGCCGGTTTTGTGGATGCATTGCCCAGGCCAATTTCTGTCCTTTTCCGAGACTGAAACGAGCTATCAATTCAGGGTAATATCGAAGATTTATATCAATAATGTCGGAATAAGCAATGGTAAGAGGGATAGTACCCTGCCAGGTCAATTCCAGGAGTTGCTCGGTTTCATATCCAGGAATCGCCTTCCACAAGAGTTCCGGATACTGCTGTTTTAGCTTCAACAGGAATTGCTCATGGGAGGTGCCGGCGCTCACACAAAGCAATTGGCCGGACAGGTCTTTAACGTTTTTTGGCTCGGGGCCGTCACGCCGACCTACCACCTGCCGGTATACTTCCATATATCCGGGGCCAAAATCCAGGTGTTGTTCGTGGTGGTCGGACGCGGTGAGACCCGCGGCAATGAGGTCAGCATCCCCGCTAAGCAATGTGGAAACCATCTCCTGGTAGGTATCAAGAATCACGAGCTTTAGCTTTACGCCTAAATGCTCTGCGAAGGCCCTGGCCAGATCGTACTCAAACCCCACAGGCCCATGGGGACCTTCGTAATAGCAGGTGGCGTTGTTGCGGGTGATAACTTTTAGTTCACCTCTTGCCTTGATGGCCTCAAGATCATCTCTGAATACAGGTTGATCGCAGCTTAATGCCAGCCAGGGAACCACCCATAGTAGGATCAGACCGATTAATCTACTGATATTCTTTCCCATATTTTTTTGTGCATGGATAAACTTGCTGCATCCTGAATTTGCCCCTTTAACCCGAGGTCGCAAGCAAAATTAGAAGCTGACGAATCAACGGTTTAGATTTGTTAGATGAGCCCACAATCTCTAAACCTTTGAACTCTGAACCTCTGAACCCGTGAACGGTTATAAAAAGTATCAAAAACACCGTTTTTGGTGGAGGCAGCATAGAATAAAGATATTTGCGTGTCAATTGACCAGTCAGTTCTTGTTTTTTCCTTGACATTTATGGTTTAATGCAAAGATTTATAAGATGCTTTCAGGCACTTTCCATAGAAATTTACCCTATGGTGTGGAGTCCAGGTCTCTAAACGAGGACAATTGGGATGGAGCACCTTTTATCAGGATCATGTCATATGAAACGTAACTCAAAAATAGACAGAAAGACAAAGGAAACGGAGATCCATCTCAAGCTAAATCTTGATGGCACCGGTCTTTCCAGCGTGGATACCGGTATTCCTTTCATGGATCATATGCTCAACCTCTTTACGGCTCACGGCTTTATGGACTTGGAGTTGACCGCCCGAGGTGACACAGAGATAGATGATCACCACACTGTTGAGGACCTGGGCATATGCCTGGGGTCAGCCCTGAATGAAGCCCTGGGTGACAAAAGAGGCATCAAGCGTTACGGGATGGCGACCATTCCTATGGATGAAACACTGATCAGGGCCGTTATTGATATTTCTAATCGTCCCATTTTGTCGTATCGAGTGCCCTTAAAAAAACGAACAACCGGAACGTTTGATGTCAGCCTGATGAAAGAATTTTTTCGTGCTCTGGTAATTAATGCGGGCATCACAATGCATATCGATCTCCTTGCAGGAGAGGAGCCCCACCATATTTCAGAGGCAATTTTCAAGGCCTTTGGCAGGGCTTTAGATCAGGCCAGCAGCCTTGAGGATCGGCTGGACGGGAGTGTCCCCTCTACAAAAGGTCTCTTATAAGCGATCTGTAAACGGAATAACCATGTCAAAATTATACAGTAATGTTTTCAAAAAAGGCGGGCTCTTTTTATGGCTGCTGGCTTTGTCAGGGCTCTTGATGTACGGAGGCTGTCATTTTCAGAAGACCCCTGCTTCGTATGAAATGCATACTGCAACGCCGATTAACAAGGTGGTCGTGGATGGATTCCATACGGCCATGTCCCAGGGGGTACAGCCTGACGTCGTTCGAGATCCTTTGTCCGGGACCGTTTTTATGGCGGAACCAGTGTCCCAGAATATAGCTAATAGGATGACTGATATTTTATATAATAGGGTGGCAGCCGAAAAAGGGTATGAGTTAGTATCACCCGATCAGGCTAAAGGGGTATTTTCAAATATCATCAATTCGGACAAGAATGTGGTCATGAGCCCCATTGAAATTCTTCAAGAAGTGGGAAATACCTTTAAAGCCGACGCGGTATTAACTGGCTATATTTATCGGTGGCGAGAGCGAGAGGGTACTGACTATGCAGTCAATCGCCCCGCCTCTGTGGCTTTTAATCTCCATCTCATAAGTCCTGCCGAGGGCACGATACTGTGGAGGGCCAAATTTGATAAGAACCAGCGATCACTATTAGAAAATGTTTTTGATCTGTCGACATTTATTGAAAGTAAAGGTCGATGGATGACAGTTGAAAAGTTGGCCATGCTTGGGCTCCAGAAGATGTTGGCGGAAATGCCAGCAGGGAAAGATTCAAAAATTCGGAGAGAGCAGATCGAGGGGGAGGGCCCTTAATTTGATAATAATTCCTGCCATTGACCTCAAAGACGGCCGCTGTGTGAGACTCAAGCAAGGTCGGATGTCTGATGAGACCATATTTTCAAATACCCCTGAAGACATGGCCGTGAGATGGTTTGAGCAGGGAGCTAAAAGGCTGCACCTTGTTGATCTGGACGGCGCATTCCAGGGAAAACCGGTAAATAAGACGGCCATAGAAAAAATTATCCGCGCTGTTCCTGTCCCTATACAGCTTGGGGGTGGGATAAGGGATATGGATACCATCAAGGCCTACTTCGACCTTGGGCTGCATTACCTGATACTGGGAACGGCAGCCCATAAAGACCCGGAACTTGTTGAAGAGGCTTGCTACAAATTTCCGGGACAGATCCTGCTGGGAATAGATGCCAAAGACGACCGTGTTGCCCTGGAGGGGTGGACAGAAGAAATAGTCCTGACTCCGGTTGAATTGGCAAAACGGTTTGAAGGGGTCTCCATAACGGCGATCATTTACACAGATATTCACAGGGACGGAATGAAAACAGGGCCGAATGTAGATGCCACAAGGGCTTTGGCAACTGCCATTCAGATCCCTGTAATTGCGTCAGGTGGTATTTCAACGATTTCTGATGTTTTTGAGGTGTCGACCCTTTCAGAGAACGGTGTTATGGGAATGATAACCGGAAGGGCCCTGTACGATGGGAGCCTTGATCTTGTTGAGGCTATAAGAGTTGCGGAGGGAAAAAATTAGAGATAATTTTGGGGTTGACATTTACTATTATAGTTATAATATAAAATGTTACGTGTTTTATATTAAATCATAACCTGACAGTGATTGAGCGTCTCGGAATTCTACAATTTGTTGATAATACAGCAATTTTTTCAATTGCTCCCTCCTGCCCGTAGGACCTACGACCATGAGGGAGGGAAACGGGGCTGAGTTCAGCCATGTCGTTGAATGAGAAAATTGATGAAGACTTGAAAACCGCGATCAAGGCGAAGGATGGGATGCGTAATTCCTGAATCCCTATCCCGCGTTACGCGGGACTAAATCCATGTAAAAAGGACTTTTTACATGGGCATCAAATTTAATAATAGAGCCTGCATGAAAAAGCATACATACCAGGTTCTCGAATACAATCGCCTGTTGGATATCTTATCCCGTTACGCTACATGTCCGATGGGCAAATCAAATTGCCTTTCCCTCAAACCGTCTAATGATTTAGTATTTGTTGATAACGAGTTGAGGCTGGTTTCAGAAATGAAGCTCCTTCTGAAAGCCAGGGGGTTCGTGTCTTTGTCAGATCTCACCGACATATTACCTTTTTTGAGAAAATCCAGCACTGAAGGATCATACCTGGAACCAAAAGAACTTTTGTGTATTCTCAGCCTTGCTCAGGCATGCCAGCAGTCGAAAAAATATCTTGAATCCCATCGATCTCTGTGTCCGAGGATGTATGACATTGTAAGGTATATGCCGAGTTGTGAGGCCCTGGTGAAAATATTGAAGGATGCGATTTCCGCGACCGGTGGACTAAAGGATTCGGCAAGTCCTGCCTTAAAAAAGATCAGAGGAAAAAAGACCCGGCTAAGGTTAGATCTCCAGAAAAAATTGCAAAAAATTCAAAAATTGTCGGGCCTCTATGATGACAGGCAAGATCATTTAGTGACGGTCCGTGAAGGACGATATGTGATCGCATTGAGAACCGATCAAAAATCACGCATTGAGGGGATCGTTCATGACTATTCTCAAACCCGGGTCACCTGCTTTCTTGAGCCGGTCGAAGTGATCACGGACAATAACCGAGTGGCTGAGCTGAGGCATGAAGAAAAGGCTGAGGAACATCGCATATTAATCAATTTAACCGGGATGGTAAGACATTTGGCCTCCGAGTTGGAATTTTTTCAGTCCCTGATCGGCAGGCTTGATGGACTTTATGCCAGGGCAAGATTCAGCGAAAGGCTGTCGTGTGTGATGCCGGAAATCGGCGACAAAAATCGCGTCGAACTGAAAAAGGCCAGAAACCCGATTCTTCAGGCCATGGCCTTGAATAGCAAAGATAAGGGTGAAAAGGTGGACGAACCTGTCCCTGTAGATATCCTGCTGGATGACCAGCATAATATATTGATCATTTCAGGGCCTAACAGGGGAGGGAAAACAGTGACCCTCAAGACACTTGGTCTGATGGGCCTCATGACTCAAGCCGGTATCCATATCCCGGTAGAGGAAGGGAGCCATATGCCCATTTTCGATGAAATCATGGCGGATATCGGGGATGATCAGGACATCCAGACCGGCCTAAGCACCTTTTCAGCTCATGCAGCCCATTTAAGCCACATTGTAAAACATGCGGGTCAAAAAAGCCTTATTATTATTGACGAACCAGGAATGGGAACTGATCCGGATGAAGGAGTAGCGCTTGCCATGTCAGCCCTGGACTTTCTTTCCGGACAGGGGACCCTTGCTGCTGTTTCTACTCATTTAAATCGACTGAAATCATACGGGTTGCTGAATGAGCGGGTCACTAACGCCTGTGTTGAATTCGATGCGGAAAAGAATCGTCCCACCTTCAGGCTAAGGTATGGATCTCCCGGGATTAGCCATGGCTTCGAAGTTGCCGAAGAAATGGGGATGCCTCTCAATATCCTTGACCGGGCAAGGACATATCTTGATCAGGACGAAGTCCGCTTGAATCGGCTCATAGACAAGTTAAATGCTCTGATGACCGAGACTACCCGCGAAAAGGCAGAGGTTGAGGACGTCAAGAGAAAGTATTATGCCACCACAAGAAAAATCAAAGAACGGCTCATTACTCTCGAAGCCGAGAAAAAAACCTTGTTGGAAGCAAAGCGGGTGGAGGCGGAAGACGTTATTAGAGAGGCAAAGGAGGAACTGAAACAGGCCATTAATCTGTTAAAAATGAAAAAAGAGTCAGCTCAGGCCTATGTGACCGAAGACTATGCCAGGATTAGTCGTGAATTAATGGACCATCTTGAACAGGGGCCTTATGAAGGGGGGCATTCTAAGCTCAAAGAGTTAAAAGAGGGTCAGTGGGTCTATCACAGGGGACTGAAGAAGAAAGGGATCATCCAGTCAATAGATCTTGCAGGCGGGCGAGCCCTGGTGATGCTTGGAAAGGTAAAGGTATCAACGGATATTCATGATCTGAAAATTGTTAAAGAGGACCGGGAATCCGCTTTGAATAAAGGCGGCCGATCTGCATCCTGGGACCTGAAGGATTCCCCGGCAA
>JAUUWD010000229.1 GCA_030589225.1 Desulfobacteraceae bacterium
GAAGTTATACATCTTATTGAAATAATTGTTATTTCGTCGAGGCCTGAGCTTTTGTTCCATCATTCTCCCCGCTGTTTCAGCGGGGATGAGCGAAGCGAGCTAACTTGATTTTGGGAAAAACCGGTACAGTCTAAGACGGTATTGATATAGCTTCTCTTCGCCCCAGGAAACCTTCAGGTCTATTCGTTTGAGCAGGTCTGAGACATTTTCAGGTTCTTCAAATACGATGTCTTCCACGCTGAGTTCCCATGTGTAACCCGGAAAATCCTCTCCGAAATCGCCCGAACCGCCGGCAAGATCATCCTGTTCGGCCACCTCTATTTCAGCAATTTTGCTCTGGGCCAGAAGTGGTGCTGTTGTATTGAATTTTGCTTCACTCGCCAGCGAGACACTCTGAGACTG
Organism: Desulfobacteraceae bacterium; assembly: GCA_030589225.1. GTDB lineage: Bacteria > Desulfobacterota > DSM-4660 > Desulfatiglandales > Desulfatiglandaceae > 4484-190-2. The sequence continues at coordinate 403 of JAUUWD010000229.1, forward strand.
CGATCCAAGCACGGCTGTGAGGGCAATGGCAATGATGGCCATGGCTACCATCACTTCAAGGAGTGTAAAGCCGAATGACTTGCGTTTTTGTATCCGATTAAACATCCTCAAACTCCACATATTTTTCCAGAATCTGGACCCTCCCGAGAAAGGGGCTCAACACAAGGGTGAACTGCCTGCCGTCTTCGGAGGCCAGATGGATAACTGATTGTTGAACATATCCTTTCTTGTTAAACCGGATAGCAGCATCCCCGGCTACTTTTTTTCCTTTGCCCTTGAGCCATATGTCAAGAATACGCACGCCTCTGGGAAGAGAAGAAGCCCTTTCGTGTGATATCAATCTTTCTTCTTCGGTCATTGCAGACGATTCAGGCCAGAATCGATTGGACTCGAGGTCGAAATAAAGGACAAAACCCTGTTGTTCCCGGACTGCCTCGTTCCTTATGGTCTTAATAGTCCCAACCAACCTGCGTGTTGCCGTCTTTAGATTGTCGGTCAACATGGCATATCGAAATCGCGGGAGTGTGAGCGCCATCATCAGCCCGATCAATAAAACCACCACCGTAATCTCAATAAATGTGTAGCCTTTTTTATCCCGGGGCATTGCCTTTTCTTTCAGAACCCACAATTAAGCGGTTCAGCTTTTCAGTTAACCCTGAACCTTTGAACCCGTGAATGATCACGCTGTTTTTCAAAAAGCGTTATTCCAGCTCCCAGTTATTAACATCCTTATCTTTGTCTTCTCCGCCTGGTTCTCCATCAGCACCATATGAAATCAGATCAAAATCACTATTAACACCGGGCGAAAGATAGATAAATTCACTGTCCCATGGATCTTTTGGGACCCTGCCTTTTTCCAGGTATCCCCCATCCCGCCAGGCCCTGGGAAGCTGGCCGACTGATGGTGCCTCAACAAGGGCCTCAAGACCCTGTTCGGTGGATGGATACGACCCATTGTCCAGTTTATATAGCTTTAGAGCAGTTTCAATACTCTCAATCTGTACCCTGGCCTTCATCCTCCTGGCTTCTTCAGGTCTCCCCATAATCCTGGGAATAATGAGTCCGGCTAAAATGCCCAAAATTACAATAACTACCATAAGTTCGATCAGTGTAAAGCCACGCTGATTCATAAATCCAGGTCTCATTAGGCACTCCTTTTAGTCAAATTAGATCATTTTAGGCACTTTAGTCACTTTAGGCACTCTTTTTAATCAACGTATCATCTGGTTCATCTCAAATATTGGAAGCAGGATAGAGATAACAATAAATCCTACGACAACTCCCATCACCAAAATCATGACCGGTTCCAGCATTGAGGTCATGGCCATAATCTTAGATTCCGTCTCCCTCTCATAGACCTCTGCGACTTTGTCAAGCATATTCTCCAGTTCACCGCTCTGCTCGCCCACAGATATCATTTGTATTACAATGGGGGGGAACCAGCGGCTTTGAGCAAGGGACGTGGCAAGACTCGCGCCCGCCTCTATTTCTTCCATGGCATTATCAATTACCTCGGCAATAAGCGTATTATTGACAATATTCCGGACGATTTGGAGGGCCGATAAGGGGGGGACGCCACTTCGAAGCAGGCTGCCGAGAGTCCTTCCGAATCGTGCCATGGCCATTTTCATGTAAATGGGCCCGATAACAGGTGTACGAAGCTTGATTTCATCCCATATATGATTGCCTCTTGGAGTTTTTATCAACTTTTTTATCAATATGACACAACCACCCAGAACAAGCAGGACAAGCCACCAGAATGACTTGAGAAAATTGCTTACTCCAATCAGCACCAGAGACGGAAGGGGGAGTGTCTGATGCATATCACTGAAAATCTTGGTGATATTGGGGACGATAAAAGTCACAAGAAAGAAAAGGATTATGGTTCCAATAAAAAACATAAAAACCGGGTAGGCCAGTGCTGCCTTGAAGCGGCCCCGCAAGGCATCCTGGTGTTCGCTGAATTCAGCCAGACGATCCAGAACCATATCAAGGGAGCCAGAGGCTTCACCAGCCCGTACCATGTTGATGTAGATCTGTGAAAATATTTTGGGGTGCTGGGATAGGGAAAAGGCCAGGCTCTTGCCTTCATTAACGGATTCTTTCACCTGGGCCATAATCTTTTTCAGCACCGGATTGTCAATCTGGGCTATCAGTGCGTCCAGAGATGCCACGAGTGTTACACCGGCTCCCAACAAGATCGACAGTTGACGTGTCGTTGCAGAAAGTTCTCCCGGCTTAACCCGTTGAAAAATACTGGAGATAGTTACTGAACTGGAGGGCACATCTTTGGGCCTGGAAGATGTCTTTTTCACCTGGACTGGAAAAATTCCGGATCCCCTCAGCTTCTGACGAGCCGTTACCGCGCTGTCGGCATCAATAATGCCATTCACATTCTTGCCGGCCCCGTCAAGGGCCGTATATTCATAGACGGGCATAATTCAAAGTATAGGAAATCCTTTTTTCAAGATCGGTGAAGCCGCGCCATAAAAAATTACGAAGCCATTTTATAACTTGTTTAAAAAATAGGTTTTTTTGCGGTTTGAGTTTTGTTATTATTTTAACAATACTGCTGGTACCTGTCAATAGAGAGGAACCATAAGACAGGCTCAGGCATCCAGGTTTTGAACCTGTTATTCAGCGCATCGCTTTTCAAAATCACCTCCCTGCCTTCACGGGTGACGGTGCCGGGCGCAACATTATGGCCTTTACAAAAAAAAGCAAGGTCTGTGATGACCTTGCCATAGATTTATGGATGTAATTTGGTTAGTGTCTGAACGAAAACTAGGAATTTTTTCCAAGATCAAGGAAGGCTAAAATTATAACCACAGGAATACATTGAGTATTTCGAGGATTATAATTTGAGCCTGACGCAGAGATTGGGAAAAATAACAGTTTTCGGCCGGGCACTAGTTAGGTTCTCAATGGTACTTGTAGTACCCTTTAATTGGGGACCTTTGCCGGTTTAATACAAAACCCAGGAACTTATCTTTGGGGATCATTTCAAGTGTTTTTTTGACATCCCGGATCGAAGTGCTTGCCGCCTGGACCACTATTAGAATGCAATCAACCAGGGGAGAAAAAGCAATAGCGTCCGCCGCGCTCAAAATCGGCGGGACATCGAAGAACACATAACGATCCTTGTAGCGCTTTTTCATCTCCACTATTGCAGTCTTCATTTTATGGGAACTGAGCATTTCTGTACTGTCATGTACGGTCCTACCCCCTGAGATAACATGAAGTTTTTCAATGCCCGGCCAGATGATGAGATCATCAAGGGGGAAATCATCCGCAAGATTGTCAATTATCTAAATAGATCTTCATAATTTTTCCCCAAACGTAACATTTCACCAAGGGTGACAGGTTTTCTTTTAGTTAAATATCGGCAATTCCCAATTTGAATTTTAATTCCATCCGACCTCTGTGCGCTTCTGCGGTGAAATACAATAATCAATAATCAATAGTCAATCAAAAATAGTCAATTCATTTGTCCTCTGCTCTCTGCGTCCTCTGAGTTGATATACAATAGTCAATCGTCAATCGAAAATCATCAATCGCTCCTGCCCTGCGTCACCTTGGCATAGTTATGCAATTTCTGCACGAACGTACGCCCTCCCCCTTCGATCTTCGAAACGAATAGTAGGAATTTTGTGGCATTTTGCTTGAATTTGTGCTTTTCTATATTTCATTTGCGGTGGCCTCCTGGATGGGGTTGTTTTTTCTAATTCAAACCCATTTTCACCCTATATCCATAGGCTCCGAAGTCTTTTACTACTCTAAAAGT
>JAUUWD010000301.1 GCA_030589225.1 Desulfobacteraceae bacterium
AGTTCAGTGCCAGGCGTGAAGGTCTTCAACCCAAGGTCCTTTGCCCAGTCTGCTCTCTCCTCCAGTAGCCCACCCCATGGGTTCCCCGAACTTGCAATACCACCCATTACAACCTTTACGGTCTTAGGAGCAGTCCCCCACTGGCTTCCGATCCCCCTCAATGCCTTGAAGATATCTATAATCTCCACACCGCGGGGGCATCGTTCCACACAAGCGCCACAGGTGGCACAAAGCCAAACTTCTTCGCTCTCAAGGTCCAGCAGGCCGACCTGTGACTCATGAATAAGTCTTCTTGTGAGAAAGCTGCGTACCAGATTCCAGGGACAAGAAGCCGTGCAGAGCCCGCATTGGTAGCAGGACTTTAAAGCTTCTCCTCCAGCCTCGATTATAGCCTCAGCTACTTCACTGAGCGGATTCACAATTTCCATAACTATTCCATTAACAATTTATATTACAATATGTCAATTCTACTTTTTGCGTTTTTTGCCTGTTTAGTGAAATGTTCACCCCGTGGAATAGGAAGCCTATTTTTTTTGGGTGCTTTTTTGGCAACATCTCAATAAGTCCAGGCACACCGAATCCTTCCCCCTTTTGCAAAGGGGGATTGAGGGGGATTTTCCTAATACAGCCCGGAGTTATTGAGAACGTACCTTTTTTGCGGCAAAATTAGGAAGGAAAAACTAATGAAAACAGAGAAAATTCAACTGGTTCCCGGTGTAAACGGGATGAATCCTGTCAAATAAAATAGGCAGTTGGTATTCTACGATCAAAACAGGTCATCCAGGTCATCATCTCCGCCTCCGGGCATTTCACCATGCTCTTGAAGGTACTGCTGGATCAACTCACTTTCCCGCTGGGAGTACATCTTATCTTCTTCAAAATCAAACCAGGCTGCGTTTTCATAATCATCCAGCGCTTCGAGCAGACTCTGACGAAGAGTACCGGTCCCTTTTATGGAAATGACCTTTTTTTCATCATCATAGAGTTGAAATACTCCCTCGTCTTCAGGCACCTGGTTTATATTTTCCTCATTGAAGATCAGTGTTTTTTCAGGGGGAGAAGGGTTACTTTCAAGATATAGGCGTAAATCGCATTGGAGACAACGCCTGGCCTCTTTTATTGCCTGCTCATCATCATATCCAAGAGCCACTTCCTGAAATCCCTGGTGCCTTGCCTTTAATTCAAGTTCAGGGATCTTTTCACGCGGCCATGAAGCAAAGCCCTCATCCCGGCCTATGTGCTGATCAGGAGCGTCCCTTTCAAACAGTACTTCCTCGATGTCTCCTGTGCCTCCCAGGGCCTCGTCTATGGATGATGCTGCCTTTCGCCCGGCAGCAATAGCATGAATAATAGCGCCTGGCACTGCTGCCACATCACCACCAGCATAGACCCCTTTCATGCCAGTCTCAAGTGTATCCTCATCTACCACAATAAGGCCCTTATCTACAGAGATCTGGCTCTTGTCTTCAAGGAATTTCAGATCAGACGCCTGGCCTATGGCCAAAACAACCTGATCTCCCTCTATCTTCTCCTTTGAATCGTCAAAAGAGGGATTGAAAACGCACTGGTCATCAAATACCGACACACAATGAACTAGCTCCATGCTCGTGATTTGACCATTTTCGCTCACGATTTTGTGCGGTCCCCATGAAGTCATCAACCGGACACCTTCGTCTAATACGCCCTGGATCTCCCATTCGTGGGCAGGCATCTCCTCCCTGCCCTCAAGACAAACCATGGTCACATCATTGGCTCCGCATCTCATTGCGCTAAGGGCCACGTCAACCGCCACATTGCCGCCTCCGACCACGATAATCCTGTTTTTGAGATGAATATCCTCTCCTTCCGCAACCTGTCTTAGAAAATCAACGCCCCATAAAACATCGGGCAGATCAGATCCTTCCAGCGGGATACGCCGGCTCAGTTGAGCCCCAACACCCAGAAATACAGCATCAAATCCGTCATTCTTGATCTGGTCCAGGGTAACATCCCTGCCCAGGGTCTGATTGGGTCTAAACTCAACTCCAAGGTCCAGGATTTCATTAATTTCCTTATCCAGAATATCCTTAGGAAGGCGGTAGGAAGGGATGCCGTAACGCATCATACCTCCAAGCTCGGCATGGCCGTCAAAAATTGTAACTGCATACCCCTGCTTCCTGAGATAAAAGGCCGCTGTTAAACCGGCAGGCCCAGCGCCAACAATCGCTACTTTTTTCCCGGTATCATTCCCTGCCTTTACATTTTTCTTCCACAGCCCCTTTTCGCCGTCAGCGGCATATCTCTTGAGAGCACAGATAGATACGGGCTCATTTACTTCTCCCCTCCGGCATACATCTTCACAGGGATGAATGCATACCCTGCCAAGAATTCCAGGCAAAGGCACTTTTTCCCTGATTACTGCATTTGCCTCGTCCCTTTTGCCCTGGGCGATCAGTCTCAAATACCCTGGAACATCAATATGGGCCGGACAGGCCTCTTTGCATGGGACAATATCTTCTTCCTTCTTACCCGGTCGCACGGATTTGTCCATCAGAGCGCCCGTAGGGCAGACCTCAACACAGGCCGTGCAGAATTTACACCCGGAATCCTCAATCGTAGGGCCAAGTGTACCCACCTGGGCCTGTCCCTTTTCATCATACACAAAGCCCAGGGCCTCAATCCCCCTGAGATCGCGGCATGCGCGTATGCACCTTGTGCAACCGATACAAAGATTATAGTCCCTTATAAACAGGGGATGGTTTTCAAGTATGGGAAGATCGGTGGGCACGCATTTTGGTGTTGTAGGAGAGATACCCACGTAGTTGGCCACATTCTGGAGTTCACAGTGGCCAAACAGTGTGCAGCATCTTTCGTTTTCCGGAACATTAGAGGAGCATTGACTCCGGCTTCAGCCTTCCTGTTGGGCACAGGTCAGGCAGGCATGACGATGACGAGTAAGTATACGGATTAAATTTTTCTGGCGCTCGGCCTTGATCCGATCATTGTCGGTGATAATTACCATGCCTTCCTGGACTTCGGTCGAGCAGGACTTGACCAGAGCTGTCTCCCCCTCAACATCCACCACACAAAGGCCACAGCCTTTTCCTGCTTCCCCGGGCATGGCGTTTTCAATCTTACGCTCACCCTGGTATATCACCTTTACCGCCTGAATTCCTTCAGCCTGAGGAAGATCCGGATGAGAACAAAGGCTTGGAATATATATGTCCACCCCTCTGGCAGCCTCTAGGATGGTTGTGCCGGCCTGCGCTTCTATTTCCTGCCCGTCTATTGTCAGTTTTATTTGGTCCATTTCATCAACGATTTTATTATTTCTTTCTTCCCT
>JAUUWD010000293.1 GCA_030589225.1 Desulfobacteraceae bacterium
AATATGACTTTATAAAAGAGGTCAGGGGACAGGGCCTCATCCTTGGAGTGGAGATGATGAGACCGGGACCCGCGGTGGTGAAAGCCATGATGGAAAAGGGTTTCCTGATTAACTGTATCCAGGAAAAAGTTCTTCGTTTTATACCACCACTCATTGTTGAAAAGGAAGAGATTGACCTGCTGGTAGAAACCCTTGAAAATGTCCTGGATCAACTAAAGGAGAATATAAAGTGAGCGAAGAGATTAAAAAAATCGTGTTGGCCTATTCTGGAGGACTCGACACCTCTGTAATTTTGCACTGGCTTAAGGATACCTATAAGTGCCCGGTCGTGGCCTATGCCGCGGATGTGGGGCAGGGTGAGGAACTCGATGGAATAGTGGAGAAAGCCCTTAAAACCGGGGCAGATGAAGCTATCGTGGATGACCTGAGAGAGGAGTTTGTACGTGATTTTGTCTGGCCTGCCATGAGAGCCAATGCCATTTATGAATCAACCTATTTACTTGGGACCTCTCTTGCAAGGCCGCCAATCGCCAGGGCTCAGGTGGAAACTGCGAGAAAGACAGGGGCCAATGCTGTCTGCCATGGCGCCACGGGAAAGGGAAATGACCAGGTGAGGTGTGAATTGGCCTATATGGCTCTGGAACCGAGCCTCAAAGTTATTGCGCCCTGGAGAGAATGGGAATTCAGAGGCAGGGAAGACCTCATGGAATATGCCCGTTCTAAAAATATTCCGGTGCCCGTGACCAAGGAAAAACCCTATTCTATGGATCGAAACCTGTTGCATATCAGCTTCGAGGGCGGCATTCTTGAAGATACCTGGAGGGAACCACCGGAGGATATGTTTGTCCTGTCCGTTTCACCTGAAGATGCCCCTGATAAAGTGACCTTTATTGAAATTGAGTTTGAAGAGGGAAACCCTGTAGCCGTGGACGGAGAACCAATGACGCCAGACCGGCTATTGGCCCATCTGAATGAACTGGGAGGTAGAAACGGCATTGGCCGCGTGGACATGGTGGAAAACCGCTATGTGGGTATGAAATCAAGAGGCATTTACGAAACCCCCGGGGGCACAATACTCAGACAGGCTCATGTGGCAATGGAATCCATAACCATGGATAGAGAGGTTATGCATACGCGGGATTTCCTTGTGCCCCGATACGCAGAGATGATCTACTACGGGTACTGGTTTTCTCCTGAAAGGGAAATGATCCAAGTATTTATCGATGAAACCCAGAAAAGTGTCAACGGTACTGTAAGATTAAAGCTTTATAAAGGGAACTGCATGGTGGTTGGGAGAAAATCTGAATCATCACTCTATGATCCTAATTTTGCCACATTCGAAAGTGATGAGGTTTACAACCAAAAGGACGCTGAAGGATTCATACGGCTCAGTGGTTTGCGCCTTAAGATAGCACGGCTTTTGGAACAGAACCGGAAGGCAAGTTGAGAGATTGACTATTGATTATTGATTATTGACTATTGGCGGTAATGCATAGTGCCCCTCCATGAATTGCCGTGAGTTCTTTGGTGCCTCGACTCTCTGGATTCCCGCTTTTGCGGGAATGACGGCGCAACACACGACATGAGTAACAGGGAGATTTTATTGTATAATTTTATCAATGATTAAAATTAGAAAATTCAAGATAATAGTCAATAGAAAATTGTTAAAAGGGATAATGCGATGACTCGGAAGGTTTGGGGCGGGCGTTTTCGCGGGGAAACGGACGCCCTGGTAAATAAATTCAATGCCTCCATAGGCTTTGATTGGCGTCTCTATGCCCAGGATATTGAGGGCAGCATGGCCCATTGCCGGATGTTGGCCAAGCAGGAGATCATTTCGGACGATGAAGCATCACTTATCCTTGAGGCCCTCGGAGAGATAAAGGGAGAACTGGATAAGGGCCAATTCCCTCTTGATGATGACTATGAAGATATCCACAGCCTTGTGGAGAAAGCCCTGGTGGATAAGATCGGGGCGGTGGGCGAGAAGCTTCATACAGGGAGGAGTCGAAACGATCAGGTGGCCCTGGACGTTCGGCTATACGAAAGAGACGCTTTATATCGAATAGTTGAATTGATCAAGGAAGCACAAATAACACTTGTCAGACTCGCTGAAGACAATTTCGATCTGATGATGCCCGGATATACTCATATGCAGCGCGCACAGCCCGTCCTCGTGGCCCACCACTTACTTGCTTATTTTGAGATGTTAAAAAGAGACAGTGAACGATTCCGTGAATGTATCAAAAGAGTGAATGTTCTTCCTCTGGGCAGTGCTGCCCTGGCCGGGTCAACATTTGACCTTGACCGGGAAATGGTCTCAAGGGAATTGGGCTTTGACCGTATCAGCGAAAACAGCATGGATGCTGTCAGTGACCGGGATTTTGTCCTGGATTTTCTTTTTGCTTCATCAGTATTGATGATGCATCTCAGCCGGCTGAGTGAGGAGCTTGTCATCTGGTCGAGTCAGGAGTTTGGCTTTATCAGCATTTCCGAGGCCTTTTGTACAGGCAGCAGTATCATGCCCCAGAAGAAAAACCCGGACCTCCCCGAACTGATCAGAGGCAAAACAGGCCGGGTCTATGGGCATTTGATCGCTCTTTTGACCACAATGAAAGGGCTCCCACTTACTTACAACAAAGATATGCAGGAGGATAAAGAGGCCCTGTTTGATGCAGTGGATACGGTGGAATCCTGTCTCGAGGTAATGCGCCAGCTCCTTGGGGAGATTTCCTTTAAGGGCGAAAGGTTAAAAAAGTCCGCGGAAGAGGGGTTTTTAGTGGCCACAGATCTTGCAGACTACCTTGTGGGAAAGGGTATTACATTTCGGGAGGCCCATGAGATTGTAGGAAAGATGGTCCTTTTTGCACTGGAGCAGGAAAAAGAGCTTCATGAGCTTACACTGGATGAGATGAAGCATTTTACAAGGCAGATTAAACAGGATGTTTACGAATGGCTTGAGCCTGCATCATCTCTTGACAGAAGGAATATGCCCGGTGGAACAGGACCAGAGGTGGTTAAGAAAAGCATAGCTAAGGCTAAACAGGAGCTGAAGCTTTGAAACGGGAGCGGGTGCTTACCCTTTTTGTTTTCGGGGTAATTTTCTTGGGCCTGCTTGCATGTGGAATGAAAGGGCCGCCTTTTTTACCTGAGAGGAGTATGCCTTTCAAGGTCAAACAGATGACAGGTGAATGGAAGGATGGGGTTGTTTATCTAAAAGGGCATGTGGCCCCTCGTAATGATGACGATGGAAATGCTCCGGATGTGTCAGGCTGCACAGTTTATCACGCACAGTATGATCTGGAAAATCCCCCCTGTGAAGGTTGTCCCATGGAATATGGGATACTTGAAGAGATAAAGGCGGATGTTATTACAGAGGATAGATTCCACTGCCAGTTCC
>JAUUWD010000236.1 GCA_030589225.1 Desulfobacteraceae bacterium
TACCATACAGGGTGGTAGAAGATGTCGTACAGATCCTGCGTGTCTTGCATTGCGCCCGGAAATGGCCGGATCGCTCTTAAATCCCGTAATATCACTGAGACCTCTCTCACACTCTCTGCTTTCAGAAACCTTTCTCAGTCCCATTTTCTGCATAAAAACAGGCCACCCAGTGGGAATCATCCGTTTCTTTTAAAAGGGGTCTTTCCAGGCTGCATTTAGCCTTGTTGGCGACCCTGCACCTGGCAAAAAAAGGACATCCCTCATGTTCAGAAGCCTCTCTCTCAACCGGAAGTAAGGTATTATAGTGTTTTACCTTGCCGGACAGTCCAAACTTGGGCAGCGCATCAATCAAGGCCTTGGTATAGGGATGTCTGGGCTTTTGTATAACTTGATCTGCGCTCCCCAGTTCCATCATGTTTCCCTTATATATCACGGCGATACGATCGCAGAGATAGCGGGCAGCCGACAGACTGTGGGTGATAAACAGGAGTGTCACCTGAAATTTTTCCCGCATCTCGATCAGGATGTTGAAGATCTGGGCTGAGATGGACGCATCAAGCATGGAAGTGGGTTCATCAGCCACCACAAAATCAGGGTTCAGCACCATGGCCCTGGCAATGGCAACCCTTTGCCTCTGCCCACCGCTAAGCTGATGAGGATATCGGTTAACAAAATCATCGGGTGGAGAGAGGCCGACTGATTTCATTGTCTGCCACACTGCGTCTTCTCTATCCTCGGTATTTCCTATTTTATGGATAACCAAAGGCTCTGAGATAGTATCAAAGACCGAAAGCTGGGGGTTGAGAGATTGATAAGGGTCCTGAAAGATCATCTGGACCTTGCGGTGGAAATTTTTCAGGGCCTTTCCCTTGAGCCCTGCCATTTCGCGGCCATTCAGATATATCCTGCCTTCCTCCGGTTTTTCCAGTCTGACAATCAGACGGCCGGCTGTGGTCTTCCCGCTCCCGCTTTCTCCAACAAGACCAAATATCTCCCCCTTTAATATCTTGATGGATATCTTATTGAGGGCAATGATCTCATTCCCGCGCGTACCGAAAAAGAAACCCCTGGATGTGTATTTTTTAACTATATGTTCCAGCTCAATGATGGTTTCTCTGTCGTTATTCATCTTCATTCGCAAAAGTTCAGCCGTCTATTTTTTTTGACAGGATTTACAGGATGAACTGGATTAGCTTAATCTTGTAAATCAAAACATGTTTATCCTGTAATCCTGTCTAAAGGTTCTTTTTATTAGTGAACTATTCCCCGCAATCTGCACCACACTGATAACAGAGGGTCTTGTGCCGCGGCGAAGTTTCAACCCAGACAGCCTCCCCGGTTTTACATGCTGCCTTTGCGCCAGGGCAGCGGTCATGGAAGCGGCATCCGGAAGGAGGATGAATCAGATTCGGCGTTTCACCCGGAATGGGCATAAGCTGGCCCTTTTCCCCTGTCAATGTGGGATAGGATGACAGGAGCGCCTTTGTATAGGGATGCGCCGGATTACTGAAGACCTCTTCCCTGGAACCGTGCTCCACCAGCTTGCCCGCATACATAATACCGATATCATGACACACGTCTGCCACGATTGAGATATCATGGGAGATAAAGATCATGCTGATCCCGAATTCTTTTTGCAGGTTCATGATCTCCTTAAGAATCTGATCCTGAACAATCACATCCAGGGCTGTTGTTGGTTCATCCGCAATAATCAGCCTGGGTTTACAGGCCAGCGCCATGGCAATGATTGCCCGCTGCTTCATCCCTCCACTGTATTGGTGAGGGTAATCTCTCATGCGGTCTTTTGGTATTCCCACAAGTTGAAAAAGCTCTTCCACCTGTTCAAATGCCTCTTTTTTGTCAATGGAGGCATTATGTGTAAGTATGGCCTCTGCAATCTGTTCGTGAACGCGGTGGACCGGGTTCAGGGCATTCATGGCGGCCTGAAAGATCATGGCTATTTTCTGCCACCTGATTTCCCTCATCTCTTCATCTGATTTTTGCAGGAGGTCTCCACCATCAAAAAGCATGCGACCTTCCCGAATCACCCCATTGGGGGGGAGCAGCCTCATCAGGGCCATACCCAGCGTGGTCTTTCCACACCCGGATTCTCCAACAAAACCGAGGGACTTTCCTTCTTCCAATGAAAAAGAGACGTCCTCCACTGCATGGAGATAGCCCTTTTGGGTGTGATAACCTATGCTAAGATTCAGTACTTCTAATAATGCCATCTTACTCGGTCCCTGCTTCCTTTCTCAACCTTGGGTCAAGCACCTCATCCATGGCCCGGCCTAACATGTAAAAGGCCAAAGTGATCAGGGAGATGCAAATGCCCGGTGGCAGAAGCCAGTATGGGGCCTTGAACATGTGTCCTGTCTTCCACACCCATTGAAGCATCATACCCCAACTGACCGTACTGGGGTCCCCAAAGCCCAGAAAGGCCAGGGCCGCTTCAATGATAATCGCTGAGGTTACCCGGAAGGTCATGTAAAGAAAGGAAAGCGGCAACACGTTTGGCATGATATGCCTGAAAATGATTCTTGTATGCGAGGCCCCGGCCACTCTTGCGGCCTCAATGAAAGGTCTGTGCTTCAGGGAGAGGGTCTGGGCCCTGATCACCCTCGAGACCCCCGGCCACCGGAACAATGCAATGATCAAAACAATGGTCCATATGGTGAGCTGACCGAATAGTGCGGCAAGCATCAGCACCACAAGCATGGTTGGCATGACCATAATCATGTCTGCCAGTCGCATAAGAAACGTGTCAACGAATCTCCCCATATACCCGGCAACCATTCCTATGGCCGTGCCAAGAACGATACTCATAAATGCGGCTGAAACCCCCACCAGAAACGCAACCCTGGTACCGGCCAGGAGCTGGCTCAGGAGATCCCGACCCATGAAATCGGTCCCTAACCAGTGTCTGAGGCTCGGGCCCGTCGATTTGGTGATCTCAGGGTCCACCCCTGTCATGGGTTGATACATGGGGTCTATTAGAGGCGGAATAAAGCTGCAAATGGCCATCAAGGCAAACATGACCAGCAGGCTAAGGCCAATCTTGCCAAGGAGATTCTGCTTGTAGATCGCCCACCCACCCCGGAGACGGTCCATCCATGGGAATTTCTTTAAATACCTTTTATGGGATTTCTCCAGATTCATTTAATATCGTATCCGCGGGTCAAGGTAGGCGTAAAGGGTGTCCACCACCAGATTGGAAATGAGGACTACGATCGCAATAAGCAAAAAACAGCCCTGGGCCAGGGGGTAATCATTCTGGCTCACTGACATGACAAGCTCCCTGCCTATGCCTGGCCAGGTGAAAATTGTTTCAGTGAGGGCGCCCCCGTTGATGGAAAAGGCCAGGCTAAGACCCACGCTTGTCACCACTGGTAACGCAGCATTGGGTGCGGCATGATGGTCTCGAATCACCTTTTCAGGGAGGCCTTTGGCCCTTCCAGTAAGAATATAGTCTTCTTTGAGTGTTTCCAGCATACTGCTGCGCATGATCAATAAGTAGGATCCGAAATGTACGAGAAAAAGAGTGGTCAGGGGGAGAATCATATGATGGAGAACGTCCAGGAGCTTGGTAAAGATACCTGCATCCGGGTCAAGCCATATTTCCTCCGAAAGTATACCCGTGATGGGAAACCAGTCCATCTTGTATGCAAACACCCAGATCAGTATCAGGCCTAACCAGGGAAGAAAAACAGTATGGGGGACCAATGCGCCTATGGTCAGTAACGTGTCTGTTGTTTCTCCCTTGTGCCACGATGCGATTTTGCCCAAAAATACACCCACCAGGGCGGAAAGTATAATGGCCGTGGTAAAGAGCAGAATGGTATTGGGCAACCGGGCCCATATAATTTCAATTACTGGTTGTCCATAATGAAAGGACTCGCCAAAATTGCCAGTGAAAAAGTTCTTCAAATAATATAGATATTGCTTCCCGAGGGGTTTATCGAGGCCCAATTGGGAGATAAGGTGTTCCGCATCCTCCGGTGTCATATCCGGATCCACCATTCTTGAGACAGGATCTCCGGGGGCCAGACGGAAAAGTAGAAACAGGAC
>JAUUWD010000279.1 GCA_030589225.1 Desulfobacteraceae bacterium
CCTGAATTAATAAAAAGCAGGGAGGGATCATCCAACGGGACCAGTGAAGAACTTTCTACAATCTCGTGTCCATGTGACTTGAAGTAGTCAAGAAACTTTTGTCGTATTTCTCTGAAATTCATTGTCGTATCCATATAGTTTACTTGCCGACCTTTTTCTCCTTCTTGGTGTCAATCTCTTCCTTTATCTTTCCAAGTCCCGACTTTTCTATGACAAGCTGTCTGATTTTGTCCCTGATATCTGTGTTTTCCACCAAAAAGCGTTTAACATTTTGTCGGCCCTGACCAATCCTTTCTTCGCCAAAGGAGAACCAGGCCCCGTTTTTCTCCACAATCCCCAGAGAAACACCCAGGTCAAGGATATCACCCTCCTTGGAGATTCCGTGGCCATAAATGAGATCAAACTCCGCCTCCTTGAACGGGGGCGCAATTTTATTTTTTACTACTTTTACCCTGGTCCGGTTTCCCACCACCTGGTCTCCTTCTTTGATGGCGCCGATGCGCCGGATATCCAGCCGTTGCGTCGCATAGAACTTCAAGGCATTGCCGCCAGTCGTGGTTTCCGGGTTACCGAACATGACACCAATTTTCATACGTATCTGGTTAATGAATATGACACATGTTTTTGATTTGCTGATGGCTCCCGTAAGCTTCCTTAGGGCCTGGGACATGAGCCTGGCCTGCAACCCCATATGGTGGTCACCCATATCCCCCTCAATCTCGGCCCTGGGCACAAGGGCGGCTACAGAATCAATGATCAGGACATCGATGCCGCCACTTCTCACAAGGATCTCCACAATATCAAGTGCCTGTTCGCCGGTATCAGGCTGGGATACCAACAGGCTATCCACATCCACCCCGAGCTTCCTGGCGTAACCCACGTCAAGGGCATGCTCAGCATCCACAAAGGCCACCATCCCGCCCTTTACCTGGGACTCGGCAGCAATATGAAGGGCTAAAGTGGTCTTTCCTGAGGACTCGGGCCCGAAAACCTCCAAAACCCTTCCCCGTGGGACACCACCAATGCCAAGTGCTATATCCAACGCGAGGGACCCTGTAGAAATAGCAGGTATGTCGATGACCCTCTCCTCCCCCATCTTCATGATGGAACCCCTACCAAATTGTCTCTCTATCTGAGAAATGGCCTGTTCCACCGCTCTTTCTCTATCCATAGGTTTTCCCTCCCTAAGCAAGTGCGCTAAAGCGCCTAAAATGACTAAAGTGAACTAAAGCTAATGAGTCGCTTCGCTCCATCCGTTTAAAATTCCCAAATTCTTCAATCCCTAAATTTCCCCAATCAGCGGCCATGCCTTCAACTCAGAATATACAGCGCCGCCTGGCTTCAAGTCACTTTTAAATAAAGCCAGTTCTTTAAGGGTACACACCGGACTGGTCAGATCCTGATACTTTAGCAGAAGGTCATCAAGATGGGTCCCGGGCTTCGCGCCCTTCCGAAATCTTCCGATGGTCAGATGGGGTCTAAATGGCCGCTTCTCCTGTTTGATCCCAAAGGGCTTCAGGTGCTTTTGCAATGCATCTCTAAAACAGGACATCCGGTCAAGATCCCCCTCCATGCCGATCCACAAAACCCTCGGATTTCGTCTGCCGGAAAATACTCCGGCACCCTTGAGTGAAATAGCAAAAGGGCCATATAGCTGGCAAACCTTTTCTGCTGCCTCACAAATCGGCTCAACATGCCCCACAGGCACATTGCCCATAAAAACCATAGTGAGGTGTATGTTGGCCACCTTGACCCATCGCACATCCAGGGAAGTTTTTCTCATATCTTGTGAAATATGAGAAAGGGTTTCTTTGATCTCAGGAGGCAGCTCAAATGCCAGGAAGGAACGGATTTCCATTTAGATACCTTCTCACCCAGTCCAGGGCCATCATTGAGGAATTCAATTTGACCTGCATCCTGTTGCCCCAGAAGCGGTATTCCCTTGAAAAAGTTTTTTCCCGCGCTGCCAGCCCAACATGGACTGTTCCCACTGGTTTTTGTCTGGTGCCTCCGTCAGGCCCGGCAATGCCCGTAACCGCAAGGCCCAAATCCGTTTTGATCCGGTCCTTCACACCGCGGGCCATCTCCTCCACCGTCCTTTCACTGACCGCCCCGTATGTCTCAAGTGTCCTGGGGTCTACGCGGAGAAGATCGACCTTGGATTGATTGCTGTATACAACTACCCCGCCATGGAAGTAGCTGGAACTGCCCGGCACACTCGTCAGCCTGTGCCCGATCAGTCCTCCAGTACACGATTCAGCAACCGAGATGGACAGGTTTTTCTCCAGCAGTAAGTGTCCAACCACCTCTTCCATATTTTGATCACCAGCGGCAAAGATATAGGATCCCACAAGGCGCCTTACTTCCATTTCAACTCTGTCCAGTTCTTTTATAACTGTTGGCTCGTCCTGCCCCCGCAGGCTGATAGTAATGTGGTTCTCGGGGAAACGGGGATAAAATCCAAAAACGATATTTCCTGTTTTCCCCTGTATCTTCTTGAAAATCTCGGCGATGCCGGGCTCATTAAGCCCGTACAACTTTAAAATCCGTTGCCTCATTATGGGAAGAGTCTTATAGCGACTCAATATCTCAGGGAGCACAATCTTGTCCATGAGATAGCGCATTTGATCCGGCACCCCGGGCAGAAAATAAAGATGTACCTCCTTTTCTATGAGGGAAAAGCCGCAGGCAGTGCCTTCAGGATTTAGCATCCTCGAACCTTCGGGCATCCACGCCATCTTCTCGAGAGAGGACGTAATCTTGATTTTTCTTGCCCTGGCGTGATCCTTTATTTGTTCTAACATCTGTTGATCAAGGCAAAGTGGCCTGTTCAAAGCCTGGGCCACGATCTCGTTGGTTATGTCATCATCGG
Source organism: Desulfobacteraceae bacterium (assembly GCA_030589225.1). Classification (GTDB taxonomy): domain Bacteria; phylum Desulfobacterota; class DSM-4660; order Desulfatiglandales; family Desulfatiglandaceae; genus 4484-190-2. The sequence goes on from JAUUWD010000279.1 coordinate 2,873, forward strand.
TAGAGCCAAGACCACCGGTTACAATTACAAAACGGGATGCCTCCACAGCCCTTTTGAGGGCATCGGAGACCATCTTGTGATCATCCCCTACAGATGTAATCCGGGTCACCCTCAGTCCCGAAGCCGTTAGTCTCCCTGCAGCATACCATGAATTCAGATCAAGTGTCCTGCCGGAAGAAAGTTCATTGCCTATGGTGATAATCTCGCCGTACATCGTCTCTATCAGTCTATATGGATCAAGATCGTAACTTCTCAATTAGTCTAGGTATTCCGACTTCTTCCCCCTTTTGCAAAGGGGGATTGAGGGGGATTTCCCTAATACAGTCCTGCCTTATTGAGTACTTACTCAAAATCTTAATGAAGGTTGATTGCTTAGATCAAAACGCCTTCCTATTATTTAGTGCCCGACCGAAAACTGTTATTTTTCCCAATCTCTGCGTCAGGCTCAAATTATAATCCTCGAAATACTAAATGTATTCCTGTGGTTATAATTTTCGCCTTCCTTGATATTGGAAAAAATCCCTAGTTTTCGTTCAGACACTATTCAACAAAAAACAGGATCAGCCTGACACATAAATGTGCATAAATACCTGCCACCAGGTCATCCATGACGATGCCCAGGCCACCCCTGAGCTTTTCCGCCTGTTTTATGGG
>JAUUWD010000254.1 GCA_030589225.1 Desulfobacteraceae bacterium
CACATAGGCCCTGTCGGCCCAACTCAATTGTCCCATAAGGCACAAACCTAAAGTGATAAACAGAATAAATCGAAGTTTTTTCATATCTTCCTTGCCCGTGTTTTGGTTATCAGTTCGTTATTCTGCTAAACATTAACATACTCGCTCCATTATGTCAAAACGCCATAGTCTCAAGTGGCAATTCTATCAAACCGTTCTTTTAACCGCTCAAACCTTGTCGTTACCTCCCTCTGATATACCTGGATATCTTCCTGTGTCAAGTGTTTGAATCTTCCCTGGGAACGCAAATAATTATTAACCGGTTCAACCTCATCCGGAATAACGGTCTGCCTGAAAATTTCACTGTTTTCCACCTCATAGAGGGGAAATATATTGGATAGCACTGCCAGTCTCATGATTTCGATAGACATATTTTCCGGGGTCTTCCACCCTGGCGGACAGGCGGAAAGGATATGAATATACCGCATGCCTTTCATAGATCGTGCCTTTTTGAACTTGGCAATCAAATCATGGGGGTAAGCAGCCGTGGCAGTTGCAATATAAGGGATTCTGTGAGCAATCATTATTTCATCCATATCTTTTTTTGACTCTGATTTGGGAGCCTTAACCGGTGTGGTCGAGGTCCAGGCTCCCAGTGGTGTACCTCCTGAGCGCTGAACACCTGTATTCATATAGGCCTCGTTGTCATAACACACATAGATAACATCCTCATTTCTCTCCGCGGCACCGGAAAGGGCCTGGATACCAATATCATAGGTCCCTCCATCGCCAGCCCAGCCCACAACACAAACATCCTCCATACCCCTCCTTCTGTAAGCAGCCTTGAGTCCTGAGATGACCGCCCCTGTAGTCATAAATGCAGTATTGAAAAAAGGAACCTCCATGGCTGTTTGAGGCCAGGCACCGGGAATAATGCCCCAACAGCAAGCTGGCACTACAAGAGCTGTCGGTTTCCCAAGGCCCTTTAGGGCCAAACGCATGGATAGGGATGCTCCGCAACCAGCGCATGCCACATGACCAGCAGTCATATGCTCATCTTCGGGAATCTCCATATTGTCGAATCTCTGATTGAGACTATACATGTCTGACTCCTATCCACATATCAATATCGTCTGGTCTATGGCTTTCAAGGGTCTTGTAGTAGATTTCTTTAATGGTCTTTACGCTTATGTCACACCCGCCAATACCGGCTATGTACCCATAGACCATTGGCCTTTCCTGGTCAGAAAGCTCGCAGAGGACACTTCTTAATTCCTGGGCCCATATTCCCTGGGCACCAGGGGAAAAGTTTCTGTCAATCACGGCCACCTTTTTCTTTCCCTTCAGTGCCCCCATGATCTCCTCACCTGGGAATGGTCGAAAGGTTTTAATCTTTACCAGCCCTGCCCTTTCCCCTTCAGCTCGGAGTGCCTCAACGGCCACCCTGGCCGTTGAGGCAGCGGTTCCTGTGCAGACAACCAAAACCTCTGCGTCTTCTGCAAGATATCCCTCCACCTGGTGGTACATCCGCCCAAAGTGATGCGCAAAATCCTCGTGAACCTCTGCAATAACGCTTTTTGCTACCTCCATATCCCTCTGGATCTGCCATCTCAATTCCATGTAGGCATCGCTCATGGCAATGGCGCCAAAGGTATGGGGATTATCCGGATCTAACCATATGTCTTTTGGGTCATAGGTAGGGAGAAAGTCCTTGACCGCCTCTTTATCAGGGATCTCGATCGGCTCGGATGTGTGTGAAAGGAAAAATGCATCCAGGATGACCATTGCCGGGAGCTTCAATTTTTCTGCAATCTTAAAGGCCATGATGGTTGTGTCCAGGACCTCCTGGTTCCCCTCGCAGTAGAGCTGTATCCAACCGGTTTCGCGCTGGGAAAGGGAGTCTGTCTGATCACTCCAAATATTCCAGGGGGCAGCAGGGGCCCTATTAACGTTGGCCAGCACCACAGGGGTCCGGGCACCCGCGGCATAGTGAAGCATCTCATGCATTAGAAATAATCCCTGACCGGAAGTGGCAGTAAATGTTCTTACCCCTCCCATTGAGGCACCGATACAGGCAGCCATGGCAGAGTGTTCCGACTCCACACGTATATAATCGAAATCCCCAAGGCCTTCGGCCTGCATATCAGCCAGGGTCTCTATAATGGTCGTCTGGGGAGTTATGGGATAGGCAGCCACAACCTCAACACCTGAAAGCATGGCGCCGTAGGCAACAGCCTGGTTTCCAGTCAGGACTTTTCTCATTCCTTTACTCCATAAACTCCATTTTCATGGCCCCACGGGGGCATTCCTGAACACAGATCCCACAGCCCTTGCAGTAATCAAGATCCACAATGTAACCGTAGCCGCCCGGATCTTTCTTGATGGAAAAATCCGGACAAAAGATATAGCAATTGCCACACTCGGTGCATGAGCCGCAATTGAAACAGCGCCCAGCCTCATATACCGCTTCTTCCTCGGCAGGTGAAGAGACAACCTCCTTAAAGCTGCTTATTCTCATGTCCGCCGTAACAATATGGGCTTTTGTCCTCGATCGATGATCAAAATAGAATGAATTCAGGCTATTATAGTCTGCCAACTCTGAAGTCTGGTTCGGGCCATCCTTATCTCTCTCCATCCCTTTAAGGAATCCATCAATGGCTGCCGCGGCTCTCCTGCCCGATCCAATGGCATGGGTCACTGTACGGGGGATATCATTTATGTCTCCACCCGCAAAAACCCGGGCCTTGTTGGTCCTTCCGAAAACATCAGCCTTTACCAGATTTCCGTCACAGATCAGAGAAGACGGTAGATTCTCGACCTTTAAGGATTCCCCAATGGCCAGGATCACTGTCTGACAATCCAGATCAAAGGTCTCACCTGTGGGTTCCGGACGTCTCCGGCCAGAGTTATCCAATGTGCCCAGGCTCATTTTTACAAGCCTGATCCCTGAGACATCCTCCTGACCGTATATCTCCCCTGGACCTGCCAGGAAAAGAAATTCAACCCCTTCTTCACGGGCCATCTCGACCTCTTCCGTGTGAGCCGGCATCTCCGATTGGCTTCTTCTGTACACGAGGGTGACATCTGCCCCAAGACGCCGTGATACACGTGCGCAATCAATGGCGCTGTTTCCCCCACCGATCACTGCGACCTTCTTCATCGTGCCTGGGTACTTCCCAAGATTCACTTCTCTTAAGATCTCCAGGGCATTGAACACCCCTCTTTTGTCCATGCCTTTGATTTCAAGATCGGCCTCCTGGTATGCGCCGATAGCGACAAAGACTGCATCAAATCCACTGTTAATTTTTTCCCAGGCAAGACCTTCCCCTATCTTCACTCCCATATTAAAGTCTATGCCCATATTTGACAGGCGGCCGATTTCGCCGTCAAGGATCTCTTTCGGGAGACGGTAGGGCGGGATACCGTATCGCATCAGCCCCCCCGGGAGTTCGTTGGAATCAAACACGGTTACACCGTAGCCCATAAGCCGAAGATGATAGGCAGCAGTCAGACCGGCTGGCCCGGCTCCAACAATGGCAACTTTTTTATCTATTTCCGGGCGTGTAAGTTCTATCTCAATGCTGTGGGCAAGGCCATAGTCACCAATGAAGCGCTCCACCATATTGATGGAGACAGCATCATCATGCTCGGCCCGATTACATCTTGTCTCGCAGGAATGATAACAGACCCTTCCCATGACCGCTGGAAAGGGATTTTCCTTCATAATGAGTCGCCAGGCATCTTCAAACCTCCCTTGAGCAGCAAGATACATGTAGCCCGCAATGTCCTCGCCAGCCGGGCACTGCTCATTACAGGGTGATGCCCTATGAATAAAAACAGGGCTTGCAAATCTCCAACTCCCGGTTTTGTTCACCAGGCTCGACGTGGTGGAGATACAGCATAAT
>JAUUWD010000101.1 GCA_030589225.1 Desulfobacteraceae bacterium
CCATAGGGTCTGATGAGTATGCCGGTAGTCCACCCCCGACTCTTTGTGCCATTTACGGCATTGTCACTGATCAGAACACAGGTAAGCCAATTAAAAATGCCGAGATCGTTTGCGAAGGCACTGGCAAAAAGAATGCCTGGACTAACGCATCGGGATATTACGAACTGATAAACCTTGAAGATGGCAAATGGAAGATGAAAATCAAAGCCAAAGGCTACAGAAAAGGGACCTCTAAAGTTGAAATATCCGGTGAGGGAACATATGAGCAAAACTGTGAGTTAAAACCAAAAAAGTAGCATCAAGTTCCCATTTTTTTATGATCACTTTCATTCGCCCTGCCCCCATGCCCCTTATCGTCCTATCTTTTCTGTCGGGATGTTCTTATTCAACGGATCTTTAGTTGCATGAAAAAATAGCTCTTGGAAAATGTTCTATTGACATATCGAGCAATAAAAGGTCTAAATAATATTATATTAAGGTCTGACTCGCGATAAGAGAATGGGCCAAGATCTCTTTCTTTACACGGAGTTGGTAACTTATCGACTCAAATGGCTTTTCAGAAAGGGGGTGATAAGATTCTTAGGTTATTGTCTCGGTGACATTGATAGTTCCTAGGCTCTCAAGACAAGCTATCCGTAAACTTTTCTGGGAAAAAGGAGGAATAAGCTATGAGAATTTTGAAACTTTTTCTGTTTTGTATGTTGATGGTTACTCTGGCGTTCTTGCCTGGCCAGAGTTTTGCCAAGGAGACGCTGGTATACGCGACAACGGAGAAGGTCATTGATTTGGACCCCGCCAATGCCTATGATTTCCACACCTGGGAAATCTTCTACAATATTTACCAGGGTCTTCTAAGATATCCCCCTGGTAAGACGGATCTTGTTCCAGGTTTGGCAAAATCTTATGATATCAGCTCTGACGGTAAAGAATATACCTTTAAGCTAAGAAAAGGGTTGAAATTCACCGACGGCACCCCTTTTGACGCCTCCGCAGTCAAGTGGTCCATAGACCGGGTAATGGCCTTAAAGGGGGATCCATCCTGGTTGGTTACTGATTTTGTGGATCATGTGGACGTGGTGGATACCTATGCTGTCAAGTTCGTTCTCAAGAACCCTGTTTCCTATTTTCCCTCTTTAGTAGCTTCCTGCCCCTACTATCCGGTGAACCCTAATATTTATCCCAAAGACAAGATCATTCGTGATCCCAGTGAACTCAAAGGCGGGAAGCTTGTTGGTTTGGGGCCATACAAGGTGGTGTCTTTTAAGAGAGACCAAGAAATCGTCATGGAGGTGAATCCCAATTTCTATGGCGAAAAACCGAAGAATGACCGCGTCGTCATTCGATACTTCGCAGATGCCACCACAATGCGGCTTTCCCTGGAAAAAGGGGAAGTGGACTTTGTTTTTAAAACACTCAATCCTTCTGACATCAGCGACCTTGAAAAGTCAGCCAAGGTCCAGGTCATAAAGGCTCAAGGGCCTTACATCCGCTACATCTGCTTTCTCTGTGACTCCCCCCCATTTAAGGACAAGGTGCTGCGGCAGGCGGTAGCCGCTGCTATAAACAGACCGCCGCTCCTTGAAAAAGTGTTTCTCGGGCAAAACGCCCCTCTGTACTCCATGGTGCCCATGGGCATGTGGTCTCACATTGATGCCTTTAAAACCGCGTTTGGCGATGGGAACATTGCCAAGTCAAAAAAACTCCTGGCCTCCCGGGGATACACTGAAAGCAAAAAGTTCGAATTTGCACTGTGGTACACGCCCAGTCATTACGGCGATACAGAGGTGGATGTGGCTGCTGTTCTCAAAAATCAACTGGAGGCGACAGGAGTCATGAAAGTGGACGTCAAGTCCGCCGAATGGGCCACCTACAGGGACAACTGGAAAAATAAGGTGATGCCCGCTTACCTTTTGGGCTGGTATCCGGACTACATCGACCCGGATAACTACACGGCGGCTTTTGCAGGCACTGCTGGTTCTAGGGGCATTGGTATTAATTTTTCCGACCCTGCATGGGATAAAATGTTTGTGCAAGGCCAAACCGAGACAGATATGAAAAAAAGAACCTCCCTGTATGAAAAGATCCAGCAGATGTGGACCGACGAGGTGCCCACCACGACCATTTTTCAGGGGACCCTCTACCTGTTTGCGCAGAAAAACATCCGTGGGATCCTCCTTTCACCAACCCTGCAGTTCAATTACGGCCCTATACATAAGGTCAAGTAAATGATCTTTGGCCAAGAGCCGGGCCTGTGCCCGGCTCTGACCCATCTTAAGGACATATGAGGAACCTCACCCGATACATCATTACTCGAGTGCTCCTGACCATCCCTATGGTCCTTATTCTCCTGAGCATTCTCTTCGTGGTGCTCCGATTGACGCCCGGTGATCCAGTATCTGCCATGCTGGGCGGCCATGCCCCTGAGCGGGTAATCGAACAAAAAAAAGAAGAATTAGGCCTCAATCGCCCCATGGTCATTCAATACCTGGATTACCTCTGGCAGGTTTGTCGTCTGGACCTGGGGGAATCTATGGTATTTAAACAGCGGGTCACCACAGCAATTGCTGAAAAACTCCCTGCAACCATCGAGTTGACGTTTTTTGGCCTGATTATCACGCTTTTTTTGGGTGTTTTCATGGGGGCTTATGCTGCCGATCGGCGGCGCCAAATCCAGGACTCGGCGATCCGTCTTTATGGCATAGTCGTATACTGTATCCCGGTCTACTGGATGGGCCTCATGCTGCAACTCACCTTCGGCATCTGGCTGGATATCTTGCCCATTGCAGGCCGAACAGGCCCCAGGGTTTTTGCCTCCACGTTTGAAAAAACAGGCTTTTACATCCTGGATACCATACTGGTGAGAGATTTTTCGGCCCTCGGTGACGTCATGATCCATTTAATTCTTCCTTCCTTCACCCTTGGACTGGTCCTTTCAGGTATTTTTGTACGTCTTACTCGCGCCAATATGTTGGATGTTCTCAGGGCCGACTATATTATCGCGGCCGAAGCAAGAGGAATTCGCCATCGGAAGATCGTTTACAAACACGCTCTCAAAAACGCCTTCATTCCCATCCTGACCATGATGGGCCTTCAGGTTGCCCTCCTCATGGCCGGCGCGGTCTTGACGGAAACAACCTTTTCCTGGCCTGGCATGGGACGGTTGCTTCTGGAGAGGATTTATCTAAGAGACTACCCCACCATCCAGGGCACGATTATTGTTTTCGCACTGATTGTAGCGTCGGTTTCTCTGATCGTGGATATCATCTATGCCATAGTAGATCCAAGAATTCGATATTAGGAGAGAAAATGCGGTTTTCACCGGCAAATGCAATGGCTCGAGGACTTTCACCATTAATGCGAATGGGGAAGAAATATGGCCTGGAGTGGTGGATACTGCTGATCGGTGCCGTCATCATCCTGGCGATCATTATTATGGCCATATTCCCTGGAGCCTTTGCCCCTTTCAACCCCCATGACCAAAATACCGGACCGCAGCTCCTACCGCCGGGAGGATCACACCTTATGGGGACAGACAATCTCCACCGGGACGTATGGTCGCGCATTGTCTACGGTTCCCAAACTATCATGAGGATAGCGATTTTGGCGGCAATTCTTTCCTCGTTCTCCGGCATTTCCCTTGGCTTGATCTCGGGCTTTTCGGGCGGCATCCTCGATAGGATTCTTTCGCTGATCATGGACTCAGTATACGTATTCCCCGGTCTTATATTGGCTATTGCCTTTGCAGCCATGTTCGGACCCGGTGTTTTCAATATTACGCTTGCTGTTGCAGTTATCTACATCCCAACGTATTTTCGTCTGGTTCGCGGTCAAACGCTTTCCATCAAGGAAGAACTTTATGTTGAGGCGGCCAGGTCAATTGGTGCTTCTAATTTTACTATTTTATGGAAGTATATTTTCCCCAATGTGATTGCCACGACCGTTGTTGTCTTCACACTAAATGTGGCTGACGCCATCATGATCGAGGCAGCCTTGACCTACCTCGGGCTTGGACTCCCTCCTTCCATTGTGGACTGGGGCATGGATCTGGCCATGGGGAAAAAATTCTTACCTTCTGGTCAGTGGTGGTTAATCACGTTTCCCGGGGCCATGATTTCCATACTTGCCCTGGGTTTCACCATGCTGGGTGAAGGCCTCGCAGAGATACTGAATCCCAGACTTCTGGAGCGCTGATACTGTGGAACAGATTCTGGAACTTAAAGATCTCAAAGTACAATTCCCCATTAATATCGGGACGGTTCGAGCCATAGATGGTGTGAGCCTGAAGTTAGAGCAGGGGGAGGTGATGGGTCTTGTGGGAGAATCCGGATGCGGCAAATCGACCCTTGGCTTTTCGATACTGAGGCTTCTCAGACCCCCTGGCAGGATAGTTTCGGGAGAAATCCTTTACCATGGACAAGATATTGTCCAGATGAGCGAGAAAGAGATCCTTTCACTTAGAGGGAACAAGATAGCCATGATCTTTCAGGATCCTCTGACTTCCCTGAATCCTCTTTTTCGCATTGACCAGCAATTTATTGAGACACTTCTTACACATGAAAAAGGCCTCGAAAAAAAATCAGCCTTTACGCGGGCGGAAAAAATACTTGAAAGTCTAGGTATTTCACCTGAAAGGCTCTTGGAATACCCCCATCAAATGTCAGGGGGCATGCGCCAGCGTATTATGATCGGAATGGGACTTATCCTAAATCCCGACCTTTTGATTGCCGATGAACCGACCACCTCTCTTGACGTGATCGTGGAGGCCCAGTTTCTGGACCTTTTAAACGATTTGCGCAGGCAGTACAATTTGACCATCATCCTGATCACCCATAACCTCGGCAATGTTGCCCAGCTTGCCGATCGGATCACTGTGATGTATGGGGGCACCATCGCTGAAACAGGACCGGCCGGGGCGATCTTCGAAGATCCCCTCCATCCCTATTCGCAGGGTCTCCTGGCCTCTATACCGAATATTAAGCTTGATCAACCGAAACTTATGACTATGCCCGGGAGCCCTCCTGACCTGGTCAATCCACCGGCCGGTTGTGTCTTTCATCCACGGTGTCCCCGTGCCATTGACATCTGCAAAGTTGAAAGACCTGGGGTAATCAAGCAAGATGGACGTCTTGTCAGTTGCTGGCTATACAGGTGAAAAATAAGGTGCAAACGTTATTAGAAGTCCATAACCTCAAGAAACACTTCCCCCTCCAGAAGGGGTTTATTGACAATTTTCTCTCAAAGGAAAAAGGCTTTGTCAGGGCTGTGGACGATGTATCTTTCTTCATCAAAAAAGGTGAGGTTCTGGGATTGGTCGGGGAAAGCGGGTGTGGCAAAACAACGACAGGGAGACTTGCCTTACGACTTCTCGAACCAACCTCAGGAGACGTGCTCTATAAAGGGAGTTCCATATTTTCCCATTCAAAAAAAGAGATGCTAAAAATGAGGAAAAAGATGCAGATCATTTTCCAGGACCCTTATGCGTCATTGAGCCCTCGGATGGCCATCGGCAAGGCAATCGCGCACCCTATAGTGATCCACAATAAGCACAACAAAGCGGAGGTAAAGGAAATCTGCCTGCAGATAATGGAAAAGGTCGGCTTAACCCCTGCGTCTTTTTTATACAAGAAGTACCCTCACCAGCTTTCTGGAGGTCAGCGGCAGCGGGTGGTCATTGCCAGGGCCCTGGTAACCAATCCTGAGTTCGTCGTGGCTGATGAACCCATTGCCATGGCCGACGTTGCAGTCAGGGCCATGATCCTGGAGTTGATGGTACAACTGAAAGAGGAATTCGATTTGACTTATCTTTTTATCACCCATGATCTGGCCACATGTAAATATATCTGTGATCGGGTCGCCATCATGTATTTAGGGAAAATCGTTGAGATTGGCCCTTTGGAAGAAGTTTTCAAGAACCCAATACATCCTTACACGGCCACACTCCTAGAGGCGGTGCCAGTGCCCGATCCCAAATATAGAAGAACCCAGCCCATTCCCAAAGGAGAAATACCGAGTGCTATCAACCCCCCGCCCGGGTGTCGGTTTCACCCCCGATGTCCCTCTGCAAAAGCAATGTGCAGCACTGATGAACCTGATCTCAGGGAAGGTAGTCGGGTCCATTGGGTAGCCTGCTCTTTGTAAAGCAGAACATTCGCCATCTCCTTCCTGCCTTTTTTGATAACTGATAGAAATCTATCACAATCAAACAGTTGTTTGATCTAATCC
>JAUUWD010000342.1 GCA_030589225.1 Desulfobacteraceae bacterium
CGCTCATCCCGCCAAGGCGGGGTTGGCATAGCAGAATGTTGCAATAATGGGAATTACTGCATAGGGCAAAGAGCATAGTGCAAAGAGGAAAAACCCCCTTATTCTTCCCACCTCGGCGGGATAGAAATTCCGAGACGTTTAATTAATGTCTGAACGAAAACCTTGAAATATGGTTTTCCAGGTTTACTCGCGAATTTTCAACGCACTGAGATTACTTTCTTTTTTGAATCCAAAATCCGCAATCCTAAATCCAAAATAGTGCCTGATCGGGGTTTTCGATCAGGCACTAATTACTGATTGTCTCAAAGAACCGAAGATTCTGGTTTAACTTCTCCAGCTTGAGGGTCATGGTTTCCACCTTCTCTCTTACTTCCTCAACGATTTCAGCTGGGGCCTTTTCTAAGAAACCTTTATTAGAAAGCTTCCTGTTTGAAACCTTAATTTCTTTTTCAATCTTTTCTATCTGTTTCCCCAGTCTTTTCCTTTCTTCCTGAAAGTCCAGGATGCCTTTGAGTAGCACGTGAATCTGGTTTTGGCCAAAAACAGCAGTTGCAGATGCCTCCGGTTTTGGAATCCCGGAAGCAATGGTAGCATCTTCCACCTTGGCAAGGGTCTTGATATGCACCAAGTTGCTGCTTAAGAAATCCGCTTCTTCTTTTTCAGCCACATCAATAAGAATATTGACTTTCTTGGAAGGAGATATATTCATTTCGCCGCGGATATTGCGAATTCCGGTGATAACGCCCATCAGCAAGTTCATCTCTTTCAGGGCATTTTCGTCCTTCATATAATCAGAGGCCTCAGGGAACCTGGCAATCATAATACTCCCTTCTGTCCCGGGTAGCTTTTCCCAGATTTCTTCTGTCACAAAAGGCATAAATGGGTGCAAAAGTTTTAATGCTCCCATGAGCACCTCTTGAGCGACGGCCCTCGTGGTTTCTTTTATGCCCCTGTCTTTTCCATAAAGCCCCTGTTTGGCCATCTCAAGATACCAATCACAGAACTCGTGCCATATGAAATGATAGCAGAGGTTTGCGGCGTCATTAAAATGAAAGCCTTCGATAGCCTGCGTGATCTCTTCTGCGACCTGGCCGAGCCTTGTCAAAATCCAGCGGTCAGGAAGCGAATGGGCTCTATCTTTCTCCTCCACGTTTCCTTCAGTATCCAGATTCATCAAGACGAGCCGTGAAGCATTCCATATCTTATTTACAAAATGCCGGTACCCAAGGATCCTTTCTTCAGAGAGCTTGATATCCCTCCCCTGTGCAGCGAGGGCTGCCAGGGTAAAACGAAAGGCATCTGTTCCGAACTGATCCATTACCTCGAGAGGATCAATAACGTTGCCCTTGGATTTGCTCATCTTTTTGCCTTCTGCATCTCTCACAAGGGCATGTATATACACCTCTTTAAATGGGATATCTCCCATGAAATGGAGCCCCATCATCATCATCCTGGCTACCCAAAAAAAGAGGATATCAAAGCCAGTGACAAGGACCGAGGTCGGATAAAAAGTATTGAGTTCATCGGTTTGCTCAGGCCAACCGAGTGTAGAAAAAGGCCATAGTGCCGAACTGAACCATGTATCAAGGACATCTGTTTCCTGCACGAGGTTTTTGCCCTTACATGCCTGGCAGTTTAGGGGCATCTCCCTGGCCACATGCACCTCCCCACATTCTTCACAATACCAGGCCGGGATACGGTGGCCCCACCAGATCTGTCTGGACACGCACCAGTCCTTGATATTATTCATCCACTCAAAATAGACCGTTTCCCAGTTGGCGGGGTATATCCTTGTTTTTCCATCTCTGACCGCCCTGCTGGCATTTTCAGCAAGTGGCCCCACCTTCACAAACCACTGTTTTGAAAGAAGTGGTTCGATCATAGTCTTGCACCGGTAACAGTGCCCAATTGCATTTCGGTAAGGCTCTACCTTTTCCAGCAACCCCTCATGCTTGAGGTCTTCAAGGATCTTTTCGCGGCATTTAAACCTGTCCATGCCCTGGTAGGGCCCTGCAAGGTCGTTCATCATTCCGTTTTCATCAATGACCTTTATTCTTTCCAGTTGGTGGATATTACCGATCTCAAAGTCATTGGGGTCATGGGCAGGCGTGATTTTTAAGGCACCTGTGCCGAATTCCTTATCCACATATTTGTCAAAAATGACGGGAATCGGCTTATTCAGTACCGGCAACAGCACATGTAATCCGGATAAATTCTTATAACGCTCATCTTCCGGGTTCACTGCCACGGCAGTATCACCCAACAGGGTTTCAGGACGCGTCGTGGCAACCACCAAATGGCCCTTTTGTTTTTCAAAGGTATAGCGAATATAATATAGAAAGCTGTCAGTTTCCCTGTGCTCTACTTCAATGTCGGCCAAAGCCGTATGGCATCGAGGGCACCAGTTAATAATGTAATCCCCCCTGTAAACAAGCCCTTCCTCATAAAGATGAACAAAAACCTCCCTGACCGCCCTGGACAGCCCCTCATCCATGGTAAAACGTTCCCTGCTCCAATCGCACGAACATCCCAGCCTTTTCAACTGGTTTATTATCAACCCGCCATACTTCCTCCGCCACTCCCAGACCAGTTCAATAAATTTTTCCCGTCCCACAGTGTGGCGATCAGTCCCCTTGGAGGCAAGGTCTTTTTCTAATACATTCTGGGTGGCAATCCCTGCATGATCAGTCCCCGGCTGCCACAGGACATTGTAGCCTTTCATTTTCTTGAACCGGCAAAGGATATCCTGGAGA
>JAUUWD010000149.1 GCA_030589225.1 Desulfobacteraceae bacterium
AGTCACCAAAAAAGCGACTTCTTATCACAAATTCATATGTCAAGCTCAAACTTGAATCTTGATCTAGTCAACGAGCTTGTCTAAAATACCTGAATTGAAACGACGACATTTTCATGAAATAAGAGACTCTGGAAAGACGATTTTCTCGATGGCGGCTGCGGGGCGGTGATCGAGATACCGTTTTCTCCTTGACCCGAGATGAAATTTTCCCAATGCCCTGATTTATCCGCCCACTCAAAAAGCAGTCAATCCTTTAACCGTGGAGGCCCGTGATGGACCACATTCGCTACATCGAAAAAACCCATGAATATTACCGCGGTCTGGGCTACGACAAGACCTACAACTACGTGCACAACGAGGATATCCCCTTCACCCCGTTGAACAAGCCCCTCTCCGAATGCCGGGTGACCCTGGTGACAACCGCATCCTTCATGCTGCTGGACGAGGGGGGCCTTCCCCTGGAAGAATCCATGATGCTCGGCACCAATGAGCTGGAGGTGTTCACGGCGCCCAGCGACTGGCCCGCCGACCGCATCCTCTCCACCAGTGAGGACCACGACCGCTACCAGACGGACATGACGGATGTGAATGCCTATTTCCCCATCACGCGATTGCAGGAGTTTCTCGAGGAAGGGGTGTTCGGAAGCCTGAGCAGGAACTACTACCGGACCCTGCCCAACTACAGCCACCGCAAAACCACCGAAGTGGACGGACCGGAGATCCTCCGGCAGTGCCGGGAGGACCATGTGGATGTGGCCCTGTTAACGCCTGTCTGACCCATTTGTCACCAGACCGTGAGTCTGGTCGCCCGTGTGTTGGAAGCAGGGGGCATCTCCACGGTCACCTACACCAACGCCCGGGACATCGCCGCCAGCGCCGGCAACCCGCGGCAGATCTTTCTCAACTACCCCCTGGGCAACCCGGCAGGAAGGCCCCAAGATCCCGAAAACCAGCGCAGTGTCCTGCGCGACGGGCTTAAGCTGCTGGAAAATGCCGACAGGCCGGGGATCATCGTCGACCTGCCCTATTTGTGGTCCGACAGTTGCGAGTGGATGGAAAAATTCATGACCGACGAGCGACCCTTCATTTCCGAGGATGCGGAGGCCAAACGGCAGGAGCTGCTGCAAAATGCCCGGGAGCAGAAGGGCAGGCAATTGCAGTAGATAGTCCTCGTCAGAGTTATCCGGCTATACTACGACGAGCTACGCCACGACAAACCGCTGCGACGGGCCCTTCTTCGCCTTTCGGCTACGCCGAAACTGGCGGGATATTTTCACCACGGATGACACCAGCCGTCTACCTGTGACTTCAGCTATACGGGATCTGCGACGGTTCCTGAAGGCCAGGTTTTTCAAACAGAATATAACCAAAAGGATCCCATATGGAAAACCGCCAAATTATCGTGTATTCGCAGCCGTTTTGAGGCCCCTGTACCGCACTGGCAGAGTATCTGACCGGCAAAGGGGTGACATTCGTGACAAAAGACCTAATGATCGACGAAGAGGCCCGGGAGGAATTGTTCGGCCTGGGCGTTCGCTCGGCGCCCGCCCTGGTGGTGGACGGCGAGGTGGTGACCGGGTTCGACAGGGCGCGCATCGACGCCCTGTTAGGCCTCTGATCGCGGCCATCTGCAGCCGCTCTTCGCAGATTCGTCCACAATCCCTCAAATATTCAATTGTCAATCTTCAATATCAGGAGGATGTCCATGTTTAAGACAAAGATGACTGAGATGTTAGGTGTAAAATACCCCATTGTGGGGGGAACCATGATGCATATTTCCAACGCTGAATTTACAGCGGCCATCTCCAATGCCGGGGGATTGGGGATACTGGCATCCGCAATCTACCAGAGCCGCGCGGCCTTTTCAGAGGCACTGGATCAACTCATTGAACTCACTGACAAGCCTTTTGCTGTTAACCTCAACCTCTTTCCGGCGATGCGCCCCATTGACAACAATGACTACCTGGATGTCTTGTTGGAAAAAGGGGTCAAGATCGTTGAGACATCAGGGCATTCCGCGCCTCAAGAACTGTGTACCCGGTTCAAAGAGGCGGGTCTTACCTGGATGCACAAGTGTGTGGGCGTTCGTTATGCGCTCAAGGTCCAGGAAATGGGCGCGGACATGGTCACAGTTGTGGGTTACGAGAACGGAGGGGCCACCGGAAAGTTGGATATAGGCACGCTCGTGTTGGTGCCGCGGGTTGTTGAGAGCCTGCACCTCCCGGTAATAGGGGGCGGGGGAGTGTCTGACGGCAGAGGACTTGTGGCGGTATTGGCCCTGGGGGCCCAGGGAGTCATTATGGGCACGCGCCTTCTCGCAACAAAAGAGGCCCCGATCCATGACAGGCTGAAGGAGGCACTTGTCAAGGCGGGTGAGCTGGACACAATGCTGGTCATGCGCTCTATAGGGGCCACACATAGGGTATGGATAAACGCAGCGGCCAAGAAGGTTGCGGAATTAGAGGACGACCAGGCGGGTTTGCCGGAGATCCTCAAGATTGCTACAGGGGAAAAGGCTAAGAAGATGTACAATGAAGGTGACCTGGACGTGGGGATTATATCATGCGGCCAGGGTATCGGCATGGCCCATGATATTCCCACGGTAAAAGAGTTGTTTGACCGGATCATGGGAGAGGCCGCAGATGTGGCCAAAGGGCTGGTGGCCGATTAGACGACCCGAAAAGCCTCAATATGTCTTTCAACCCCCCTCCGTTTATGGCCCGGACCTTTTCGGAGAGGTTGTTGCCATCCCCCCTTGATCCCCTCGGAGCCACATCCCCGGATCGGGCCATTCCGGGATACCAGGGTGCAGGCACATCCAGTCGCTATTGCAAAAGGCCTAACTCTGCTTAGGCCCGAAACGTTTTACCTCTTCTTTAAAGGCCTTGAGGACTGGCTTGGAAACTGCTCTTAGTATCGCCAAAAAAATGTCAAATCGGTTGCTGTGGTGACGTAAGCAGATTGTCTAACCTATGACCCAAAGAAAAACTATTTAGATATATAATTGAAAATATTAATTAATCACCAATCGCGTGCAAGGCCCTCAGTTTATGGCATAATAATTGTGTAAACAATTCTGATCCATCATATTTTTAAGAATTCAGCTACTTAGTGCCTGACCGAAAACCCCCTAATTGAGATTTACGAGCGGCGGTCTACCCGGTCAAATTCTTTTCCAAGTTTAAGTAAGTTCCAAAAATTGGCCTGAAAATCAATATAGCCAATAGCACCTATAGGCTATGGCTATATTTATAATGCTTGCAAACTGGTTTTACTTTTTTTAAACGCACGTGTCCTTATCAGGTATAGTGGCGGATAAAATTAGTAGTAGGAGCTATAAAACAGCGCTTACTTTATTCCCGAGTTTCTCTTCAAGCCGTTGCAGTCGAATAAGCTCCTTCTGCTGAAGGATATGGCCGATAATTTGAATATTTCGTGCCAGTACTGCCAGGCCCACATAGCGTTTGAACCCATGTAGACCATGATCCCTACAACGGTCTAAGCCATGATTTTCAAGGGCATTGATTGATGACTCGACGGCTGAATGTCTACGCCGAGTTTCTCTGAACTCGTCTGAGTTTTCAATCTCCTTGTTTATTGCAGATAGCTTCCCTTTGCGGGGAAGTATTACCTTGCCTAATATCTCGGCCAGTTGTTGCTGGTTTTCCGGGCTATGAAAACCTTTATCAAAGCTGCAGCTGCAGAGTTGGTTAAAACGGTCTTTGGTTTCTTCAATGATCGGGACCGCAACTTGATCATCCGTTTCTTTTTGCATCACCCGATGGTGAAGGATGAAACCAAACTGATCTTTGACAACACAAACCTTGAGTCCCAACTCCTGGGGGACACCGGCCTTACCCTTGCTGATCCACTCCGTGTGCTCTTCAAAGATCGAAAAAACCTTTTCGTGATGAGGAATTGCTTCGCCTTGAACGACCCTTTTGCGAATTTGATCGATCTGCCTTTCAGCATGGGCAATGTATTTTTCAATCTCCATAATTCTTAGGTGAACCACAATGCTTGGTGATGAAATGGATAAAAAGTTTTCCTTTACTCTGGCAATCAAAGACTCGGCCAGTTCAAGGTATGCAAGATGAGCAGCAATAATTAATTGCTCTCTCTTTGCTTTTTTCTGGTGATCCTTTGAAGTTGATCGTTTTAGTTGCTGAGCCTTTCGAAAGTGTTTTTTAACTTTCTTGAGTAAATAAATACCCTGTCGCCATCCAGACAATCCTAAACCATTACACAAGGCCATGATCAGAACGATAGTTTTTCGCATCGCATCAAAAAGCAGATTGATATCTGTCGGAAAGTGAACGTCCGTCTCTACGACAAATGAATCACAGCTTGCTCTTAATTCCTCATCAACTTTTTTCCCGATAACTTCATGACCGTATCTGACAACAATCTGATTAATTCTATCGTGTACCTCGGGGGTAAACAGGGAAATATTGTCTTTCAAGGTTTGTAGTGCATATCGGTACTCGTGGTCCATGGCACTATGGCCAAGCATCAATCTCAACGTTCTGTGGTTGTTCGCAATGTCCAGCAGTTTATCATAATCCCAATTGCAAGATAAACGCAGTGTGCCCAAAACCAGTATTTTCCATAGGCCCATGCCTGAACGGCCATTATTTGGGTCCACATCGTCCGGGACCAAATCCATCAGTACTTCAAAAACTTGTTCACGGATTTCCCGATTGCAACATATGCTCTGAAGGCCCATCAGAAGTTCTGGGATCTCATCCCGAGAGTGTGGGTCGAATGTAATATTATCGATGGCAACTTCTCCGATTCTCATTTGCATATCGATCACTTTGCGCATATTTTCACCCGAAGATTTGTATTTTTGAGCTTTACTGAAAGCGCTATTCAATGCCAAAAAACCGAATTAGCACCAACAACAATCAAATAATGCCATTTTCGCTAAAAATTGTAAAGCACAAAATGATCTCAAAAAACATTGAAACATAAAATCTTCAATGCTAAAATATGCGTCAACCCGCCGGAAAATATCGGGTTTCTTATATTCGTTCAGACACTAATTAAATAGTGCCCATCCAGAAATGGCATTTTTAGGGGTTATCGAGTTTCCAATTTCAAATTTCAAGTTTCTTTCAGTAATCCCGCAGGCGGGAAGCCTTTTTAAAGATCATATGTCAGAGTACTCCAAAAACTTTATATTGGAAGCTATAGAACATACACGGGAGGTCAAAATGAAATTTTATCGAAAGACTTTGTTAATAGCGGCTTCACTTCTCTCAGTATTGATATTTGCATGTGTCACCAT
>JAUUWD010000240.1 GCA_030589225.1 Desulfobacteraceae bacterium
CTCATAGCCTGGGGCAGAATGATATATCGGTAGGTGTTGAAGGTGTTGAAGCCAAGGCTGTGGGCAGCCTCCCACTGTCCCCTGTGAATGGAGACAATACCTGCGCGAAAGATTTCTGACCCATAGGCCCCTTCAAAAAGACTCAATGCAAGGACTGCTGAGGAAAAACGACTGATACCGAGTATCGGCCCCAGCACAAAATAGATGAAAAAGATCTGCACGAGAAGCGGTGTGTTCCGAATGAGTTCCAGGTATCCCCTGGCCAGGGCCCTTGCCAAAAAGGAGTTTGACAAGCGGAAGAGTGCGGTGACCAACCCAAGGAGAAACGCAATGATCAGGCTCACACCTGTAATTTGAAAAGTGACCACCAGTCCATCAAGAAGGGGCCCGGCTATAAACCTGCCATTTTCAAAATAAAAAATGTATTGGGGAATCCGGTACCACTGCCAGTTATAAGTCAGACTCCCGGTGCCATAGCCCATCAACCAGATAATCAAGCCTATGACAACTAAGAACTTGATCACATCCGCCAAAGGGGAATGCTTTAACGACATCCAGGCTCTCTTGCTGAATTTGAGATCAGTATCGCTCATATGGACATTCATCAAAATAGGTGTTACAGGTCAAAATAACAGGGCTGTCCAACCAAGGCAGAATATGAACTGAAATTCCTTGTGTCAAGCATACATCGTATCTATCAGCAATTCTAATTTTGGCTTTAGGATACTTATATAGAACATGAATCCTGTTTGGGTGCGTCAAGCTCATTCTTTGTTCAATGGCCAAAATTAGAATTGCTGCGTATCTATGAAATTGTGTAGAAGGAACTACGTAACTTCTCAATAAGTTCGGGTGCTCACAAGCGGATTAATGCCTTAAGCGAATGACAATGGCCGTACATCCTTTCGGAGTTTAGGCGTGAGCCTTTTATAAAATCCTTACGGATAAACTCCACCCAAACTTATTGAGAACTTACGGAACTACAACAAGACGGGAAAGAAGTCAGAATGAGAAAAAAAGCGATCCTCATTTTCATGAAATATCCCGAGGCGGGGCGAGTAAAAACCCGTCTTTCAAAAAGCATTGGCCGCGAACAAGCCTGCAATATCTACCAGAAGCTCGTCCGCCGCACCCTCGGGATGGTCTCTGATTTCAAACACGCCCATACTGAAATCGATCTCTTTCTGTTTTACTATCCACCCGAAAGTGAAACCCAGCTAAGGAAAGCCTATCCCGGGCCGTGGAAATTTACCCCCCAGATGAGCGGCCATTTGGGAGAAAAAATGGGTAATGCATTTAATCATGTATTTACAAAGGGTTATGGGCACGCCGTTCTCATTGGGACTGACATTGCGGACATTATGACCAGCGACATTGTAGATGCCTTTCAGGCCCTCGATGAAAACCAGGCTGTTTTGGGACCTGCTCAAGATGGGGGGTTTTATCTGATTGGATTATCTTCTACGATTAACGAAATCTTCAACTTCCCCAACTGGTCCACCCCTTCTGTATTTGAAAGAACGTTAAACTGTTTCCATGCCTCTGCCCATAAGGTAAAGACGCTTTACAAAAGGCATGACATTGATGAGAAAAAAGATCTGATTTATTTTAACAGTAACCCGCTCTTCCAAGACCAAATTTCAATTATAATACCTTACCTGAGTGGAACAAAGAAACTGGCATCCCTTGTTGACTGCCTTGAGGCCCAGCTCTGGCCCGGTGACGAGATAGTCCTGGTTAAGGGCAATGGGTCTCCTGAGTGGGGGACAAAAAATATCTCCCCCCATACACGCCTCATTTTTGCTCCCAAAGGGCGAGGTAATCAGCTAAACCATGGTGCAAGAGTGGCTCAACACAATATTTTATGGTTCCTCCACATTGACACAGTCCCTCCTCCTAATTTTGGATACCATATCAGAAAGCTGACGCTCATCCGGGACATGGTTCTGGGTTGTTTTGAACTCAGGTTTAATACTTCAAGTATTCCTTTAAATCTCATTTCCAAATGGACAAATCTACGTACAAAATACTTCCAGCTTCCTTATGGAGATCAAGGGTTTTTTTGTACTCGTGGAATTTTTGATAAGGCAGGTGGTTTCAAAAAACAGTTTCTAATGGAGGACGTGGACTTTGTGAGGAACTGCAAAAAAATGGGAAAGCTTTTGATTGTACCTCAGCCCATACATTCATCACCCCAAAGATATTTGAGAAAAGGGGTACTTCGAGCCTCATTACAGAATCATTTTCTGATACTCCTCTATTTTCTCGGTGTAAGTGACAAAAGGCTTTATAAATTTTATTATAAATGATTTGAAACTGATCACTGGATAGCAAAGCTATAAGATCTTTTTTCAATTTGACCCGCCTAATTTGATCACATATTCACTCAGCACTGCAAACCGTCTTTCGCTTTTCAAGCACAACGGCTGATTTGAGGCCCCAAGGGCTTGTCTCGTTAAACTGGCATCAATTTTGCTGTATGATATTATCTCAGAAATTATAGGTGAAACGATATGCCTCAATTCCAAAAGCGTTTTGGCCTCATAGCGGTAGAAAAAGGATTTATCACTGCAGATCAGCTTGTCGAGGCCTTCAAGTCTCAAGTGTTGGAGGAAATAGAGAAAGGGAAGCACAGACTTATCGGTGCCATATTGTTTGAACACGGATTCATTACCCTGCGTCAAATTGAAGAAGTGCTTGAATCCCTGCAAACACTATCTGCATTCTGAATTTCGCATGCGTAAAGGCCCGCCAAACGAACCCCTTCTACACAATATCGGGATCGTCCCTCACTTGTCCTCATAGACAGTTCCCTCCACTTTAAGACTTCCATACTCTCTTCCTTTGAAGTGTAAAATAAAATGTTGCAAAAAACACTATATCAGAGGAAGCAGGATGTAAACTACTTAACAGACCCAGTAATATCTGCTATTAAATTGTCATAAAAAATTCAAATTGGCTCTAATTCCCCTTCAAACTAGAGGAAGGATATTTTAATGACAGATCAGCCAGGAGACAAAAAACCGGAGAGTATAGAAAACTTTCAAAGCCTGTTTGAGAACAGGCACACGCCGATGCTCCTCATCGATCCAGTGGATGGAAAAATAGTGGATGCCAATCCTGCGGCCTGCATGTTTTATGGCTACAATAGGGTAAAGTTAAGGAGCCTGAAAATTACAGATATCAATATCCTTCCACAGGAAGAGGCGCTACAGGTGTTTGAAAAAATCAGGACACATCAGGAAAGTCAATTCCTGTTCCAACACAGACTGGCTTCGGGTGAAATTCGTGATGTGGAGGCTTATGTTGGTCGTATTCAAATGGGAGAAAGGTCCATCAACTATGCCATCATTCATGATGTTACGCAAAAGTTGAGAGACAAAGCAGCACTTCAAAAGGCACACCATGAACTGGAACAAAGAGTGATCGAGCGGACTGCCGAGTTGAAAGAAGCAAACAAACAACTGAAAGAGGAAATAGAAAAGCGCATAAGAATTGAGGAATCATTACAAAAAACCAGGAATATGCTTCAAACGGTATTTGACGGGATTACCGATCCCCTGATCATGCTGGATGCTGACATGGCCGTAAAGATCCTGAATGATGCTGCCTTGAATTACTACGGGAAACCAGAATCTGCTGTCATTGTAGGCGAATGTTGTTTCAAGGCCCTCAAGGGAGAAACCATGCCTTGCAAGGGCTGTGAAATCCCTTCGGCCATATTGAGCGGCGAGGCCAGGATATTTGAACGAAAAGGCGTTATGGATTCTAACAGGATTGAGCAGGTCGCCATATACCCTGTAAAAATAATTGAAGATGAAAGGGCCGGGGCCATTATCCGCATCAGTGACATCACAGAGACAAAGTTGGTGCAGAGGCAGCTCATCCAGAGTGAAAAGCTGGCATCTCTTGGGCTCCTGATATCAGGCATTGCCCATGAAATTAATAATCCAAGCAACTTCATAACCTTAAACATCCCTGTTATGAGAGATTATATGAATG
>JAUUWD010000191.1 GCA_030589225.1 Desulfobacteraceae bacterium
AGGTCGGCAATGGCGGGCAGGTTTGTGGTGATGTGTAAGCGGTCGGTTTTCCCGTACAAAACGTTTACAAAATGACCTATGGTGATGAGAATGCAACCTTTGAACCTCTGAACCCCTGGCCCAGACCGATCATCGGGACTATACATGCGAAAAGTACAGTCTAAGCCTACTCAAGCACAGGTTTGGAATCATGCCACGAGTCGCACCACCCGATCCCGTCCCGGTCTCGGGACGGGGAGGGCGGGCTTTGAACCCGTGAACGGTTATTATATACCAAAAGGATCTCTAAAAGATGATACCTCGAAAGATGGAACGTGTTCAAACAGGCCTTGATCGTATCAGGGTAGGTCTCTGGAAGCAGCTAAAAGGGTATAAACTGGGCCTGCTCTCCAATCAGGCTTCCTTAGACAGCATGTTCAACGGGGCCAAAGAAGTCATCTCTCGTCTGCTTCCCGGGCAGTTGAAGGCCCTTTTCGGACCCCAGCATGGCTATGGCGGTGAAGATCAGGATAATATGGTCGAAACCGACCATGCCTACGACAATGCCTTGAAAATACCGGCATTCAGCCTTTACGCCGAGAAAAGGGAACCTCTCCCTCATATGCTTGAGATGGTGGACATTTTGATCATCGACCTTCAGGATGTGGGAACCCGGGTCTACACCTTTGCCTCCACCATGCTCAACTGCCTTAAGGCGGCGGTAAAGGCCGGTAAAAAAGTAATTGTCCTGGACCGCCCCAATCCACTGGGAGGCGAAGTCCTGGAGGGAAACCTACTGCGCCCGGAACTCTATTCTTTTGTGGGGCCATACAGTCTTCCCATGCGTCACGGCCTGACAATGGGAGAAATGGCCCGGATCTTTAACGAGATATTCAGGCTGGGCTGCGACCTGGAGATCATAGCCATGCATGGGTGGCGTCGGGAGATGTTATGGGATAAAACCGGGTTAAAATGGATTATGCCATCTCCTAACATGCCACTTCCAGAAACGGCTTACGTGTACCCGGGGCAGGTGATCTGGGAGGGAACAAACCTCTCTGAGGGGAGGGGTACGTGCCGGCCATTTGAGATATTCGGAGCCCCATACTTGGACCCGGAATCCGTAAAAGAGGCCCTTGAACCGGATGCGACAAGGGGCTGTTTTCTTCAGGAATACTCGTTTCGCCCCACTTTCCAAAAATGGAAAGGAGAACTCTGCAGGGGATTCATGCTGCATGTGATGGATCCCCATACTTACCGGCCCTATTTTACTTCAATCGCCATGCTGAAAGCGATAATGGAAATCCATAGAAAGGACTTTAAATGGAAAAAACCGCCCTATGAGTATGAACAGGAAAAAGAGCCCATAGACCTGATCCTGGGCGATACATCATTGCGCCAGGGCCTGGAATCGGGAGCCCCCCTTTCCCGCATCACACAAAGCTGGGCCGCGGATCTCGAATCATTTTCACAGTGGAGAAGGCCATACCTGCTTTACTCATAAAGCCCTGAAGCCTTTTGGCACAGCAATTTCGGGTCTTAAAGAAGGAAGGAGGTGGAAGCCATAATGAAAATTGCCATACTGTGGCAGACTCATTTTAAAACATCCATAGATTATTTCTTTTGCCCTCCGCCAATCCATTTATCAATGGCTTCTTTGTCGAATCGCCATACCCTTCCAATACGGATCGCGGGAATCTTGCCTTCTCCAGCGTACTTGCAGATAGTGATTTCATGCAACTTCAGATATTTCGCGACTTCCTTGGTTGTCATAATTTCTGGCATGATATACTCCTGTATTTTAGATTTTTACAATAAATTGCTCGACATGGTGACAAACATGAGATAATAGCTAACTCTTAATACTAATGCCTCAAAGTTTCAAAGTCAATAAGAAAACTGCTAACAATCAATAAAGATACCTTAACTTTTCATATCTTATTTGTAATGCATTTTTTCAAGTTCAATTCTGAAAAATTAAGAATTAAGAGCCTATTATGAGAGCCAAGAAGTTCTTCCTTCTTATTATCCTGTCAACTTTCTGCCTTTCTTTGACGTCTGCCGCCTACCGTTCGGTTCGCTTTGTTTACGATGGAGATACAATCCTTCTTGATGGGGGTGACAGCGTGCGATACATAGGGATCGACACCCCCGAAATCGATCATAAAGGCAGGAAAAGCGAGTTTATGGCCCAGGCTGCGAGGGATTTTAACATAAAATTGGTAAAAGGCGCTCGGGTGAAGATAGAATATGATCAAGAAAGAAAAGATCGATACGGCAGGCGCCTTGCTTATGTATTTTTAGAAAATGGAGACATGGTCAACGCAATTTTAGTGAGAAAAGGCCTGGCCAATGTCATGCTCAAATCCCCAAATGTCAAATACAAAGCCCTGTTGCTGGATTGCCAGAGGGAAGCAATGAAAGAAAGGCTCGGGATCTGGAGTAGATCCCCCGGGAGAGAGGAAAAATACTATTTAGGCAATATAAATTCTTATCGATTCCACAGGCCAAACTGCCCTTTTGGAAGGAAAATGTCTAAAAAGAATGTTGTCCGGTTTCAATCCCGTTATGAAGCCTTTTGGGCAGGTTACAGCCCGTGCAAACGATGCCGGCCCTGAAACCAGGCAACGTCAAAGTAGACTTTAACTTGGTCAAATCTCGAGGATTTGCTCTGCCAATAACGGGACTCAAATCCGAAATCCGAAATCCGAAATCCGAAACAAATTCAAATATCAAATGACAAAATGACCGAAACTAAGACGGTGAAAGCACGGTGTTTTTGTCATTGAAAAATTCGCATTTTTGTCATTGTTTCGTATTTCGTGCTTCGTGCTTCGAATTTCTGACCGGAAAACAGGGTTTTCGATCAGCCACTATTTAGGGATAATTGCAGATGACAGCCGAGACGGATGGATGGATCCTGAGCCGTGCGCAAACCCTCAGGACTCCTCAAAGAGGGATTTTTTGATCACGGCCTTGTCATACGCACCGATAATATCCCTGCGGCTCAAAACCCCTAATAATTTTAAGGGATTATCTGGAGACACCACGGGCAAAATAGAAAAATCCTTCAAGGTGATCGTTTCAAGGGCGCTGTAGAGGTTGCTATCCAGGGCCACGGTAACCACCTCTTTTGTGGCAAGGTCCTTTACCACCACAAGGTCTTTCAGGTTCTCATCAAAGACCGCACCATGATAATCAAGAAATGAGAGCATGCCTGTCAGATTGCTCTCATCATCTACAACAGGAAAGCTGTTGTAGATGCTCTTGGATATCTTCTCTGCGAATTTTCCAATGCTTAGATTTTCTGGTATGGTCTCGACTGCCGGATTCATCACGTCTTTTACACTGATTGACTTTAAGACATTCACCTCTTTTCCGGCCCTGATGTTTACTCCCCTCCGTGCCAGTTTTAATGTATAAATGGATTCCTTAAAAAGCTGGCCACTTGCCAGGGAGCCTATAATGCACGCAATCATGAGTGGAAGTATTATCTTGTAGTCACCGGTCAATTCAAAGAGAATCAATATGGCACTCAAAGGCCCATGAGTTGTTGCGCTCACCACTGCTCCCATGCCCACGATGCTGTATGCTCCGGGAGAGGCTGTCATACCGGGAAAAATAGCATGAACCCCGGTCCCAAAGAATCCTCCCGCCATGGCTCCCATGAAAAGCGAAGGTGCAAAAATGCCACCTGAACCTCCTGAACCAATAGTAATGGATGTGGCCAGTATCTTACACAGAACCAAAAGAAACATTAGCCACCAGGAAAGTTCTTGTATAAGGGCCAGATCAATGGCCTCATATCCAACACCCAATAGGTGGGGAAAGACAAGCGCCATAGCACCCAGGATCAATCCCCCCAGAACAGCCTTGAGGTATTCGGGGAATTTTAGACCATCGAACATGTCCTCCAGGCGATAAAGTACTTTTGTGAATGTGACGCCAACCAAGGCACAAAAAAGGCCAAGGATAACATACAGGGGGAGTTCCCACGCACTTATCAGTTCGTAGGCAGGAACAATAAATGCCGGAGCATCCCCTAAGAAATAGCGGGAAACAGCAGTAGCCGCAACTGAAGAGATGACAATGGGGCTGAATGTGGCCAGGCCAAAGTCTCCCAGGACGATCTCAAGGGCAAACATTGAACCGGCTATGGGGGCATTGAAGGTGGCGGCAATACCAGCGGCTGCGCCGCAACCTACCAGGGTTCTAATCCGATCAGCCGAGACCTTAAGCTCCTGGCCTATGGTCGACCCGATGGCAGAGCCTATTTGAACGATCGGCCCTTCCCTTCCAACCGATCCCCCGGTGCCGATGCATATTGCTGATGCCAGAGACTTAATAAAAACAACCCGCTTTCTTATGATACCGCTTCTAAGGGCAACTGCTTCCATGACTTCTGGTACCCCATGCCCCTTGGCCTCCCTGGCAAAAAAATAGACAAGAGGCCCCACCAAAAGGCCTCCCGCGGCAGGTATCCCTATCCTGAAATACCATGGGATCGACTGAACCGCATCAATCAAATTGCCTACAGATCCATAAGAAATTGATTGAAAGAATTCGATGAGATAGCGAAAACCAATGGCTCCAAAACCACCGGTAAGTCCAACAATAACAGCCAGTATGGTCATTGTTGTATGTTCGCTGGATTTTAGTAGCGCGGGGATTGAAAATTTTTGGAAAGATTTATGGTTCACTTATTTAGGGTGGGATATCTCAGATCGTTACCAGACGAATAACCGGCCATGAACTCCCTAG
>JAUUWD010000274.1 GCA_030589225.1 Desulfobacteraceae bacterium
CTTTCACAAAAAAATACAGGACACGGGAATTCAACTTGCCCACATGCCTAAGCTCAAAAAGATCGTCCCCAATAGGTTTGGAAAGGGGTGGTCTTTCGCGTACTGGGCACTTTCCCGAACTGGTTTTATAAAATTCTATAGTGAATTCCATATTAAGTCAACATCAATATTGATGTACGCCTTTTCTATCCCTAATTTTATCCCCTCTTCATCCTGTAGATCCTGTAATATCGGATGTATTTTATATCTGCTCATAATTGCTCCTTCACTGTCAGGTGGTTGCCTCCGCAACCCTTAAAGAGAAAACAGGACAAACAATACTACTTGGAAAAAACCATTGGGTATGATATGAGGCAAAATCTGATTTACAAACCGGAACATACTTCCATCCATCTCCCGTTTTCTAATGGAAGCTGTGCCGAAGGTTGGAGGTTTAATGCTTTAGGCGAAATATACACCCAATAGATATGACAAACAACGACAATATACATCGATTAACATTTGAAGACAGGGAAATCACCCTCATAGGGACAGCCCATGTGTCCAGGGAAAGCGCAGACCTTGTGGTCAAGGTCATTGAAGAGGAAAAGCCGGATACGGTATGTGTTGAACTCTGTGAGTCCAGATACAAAGCCATTAAACAGAAAAATCGATGGCAGAATACGGATCTCATTAAGGTTATTAAGGAAAAAAAGTCATTTCTCCTCCTCTCAAACCTTTTGCTCACATCTTTTCAGAAAAAAATTGGACAAAAGCTGGGGGTCAAACCAGGGGAGGAAATGATACGCGCCATGGAGACAGCAGATTCTGTTGGCGCGCATATTCACCTGGCAGACAGAGATATACGTATTACCCTTTCAAGAACCTGGCGACTACTGGGCCTCTGGACAAAGATGAAACTGCTTGCGCAACTTGTCACTTCCATGGGAGAGGTAGACTCCATAAAAGAAGAAGATATTGAAAAGATGAAGGATAAAGATGTCCTTGAAACCCTGCTCTCAGAAATCGGAAAAACTCTTCCTGAACTTCGGCGCATCTTGATCGACGAAAGAGATATGTACCTGACCGAAAAGATCAGATCCGCTCCAGGCAAAAAGATTGTCGCGGTAGTGGGGGCTGGACATGTGCCGGGCATTAAGAGGGAATGGAATGAGGCGATAGACCTGAATG
The DNA here is from genome assembly GCA_030589225.1 of Desulfobacteraceae bacterium. GTDB lineage: Bacteria > Desulfobacterota > DSM-4660 > Desulfatiglandales > Desulfatiglandaceae > 4484-190-2. The sequence continues at coordinate 1,171 of JAUUWD010000274.1, forward strand.
CTCTGGATGAACTACCTCCTAAGGGCAAATTATTCTCTTTCTTGAAATGGGGGATTCCCGCGCTGGTTGTAGGGCTGATAGTACTGGGATTTTTCTATGCAGGGGCCTCTGCCGGAACCCATATGATCAAATGGTGGGTCCTGGCCAACGCAGTCTTTGCCGGCCTTGGAGCAGCCATTGCATTAGCTCACCCACTGACCATCCTGTCAGCAATCGTGGCATCTCCTATCACATCCCTTAATCCTATGATTGCGGCCGGATGGGTTGCCGGGCTGGTAGAGACCTTCATAGGAAAACCAAAAGTGAAGGATTTCGAGAACCTGCCTGCAGATATCTTATCCCTGAAAGGATTCTGGAAAAACAAAATCACGCGCATATTGCTGATTGTTGTATTTACAAATTTAGGCAGTTCGCTGGGCGCCTTCGTGGCCATACCTTTGATGGCCAGGGTTTTTGCATAAAGTTCAATAAAAATGCTTTGATTTTCCAGGCCCTGCATCTGTCATTTGAAATTTTTTATACTACTTTTGTATGAAAGTTTGATATAATACAAAATATATGTTATAAGATGTATAAATAAGCTAATTTCTATTACACTTGGAGTAAGATAATGAAATGCCCGAAATGTAATTATGTCAGCTTCGACTATAACCAAGTATGTCCCAAATGCAACAAAGATATTAGCACAGAACAACAAAGGATGAATCTCCCTGACTACAGGCCTTCGCCCTTGTCCCTTTTGGGGGCGCTTACAGGAGAACCCGGCCAAAGTGAGGATTCGGTGTTTGATGAAGGGCAGAACCTGGATATGGATTTTGAAATTAGCGGGAATGGAGAGGCTGAAAAACCGGAAGAACCGACCCTGTCCGCTGATTTATTGGAAACAAATCTGTTGGATGAAGAAGAAGAAATTGAGCATCTGGAGCCTCTCTCTGATTTTGAAGAAGAGGAAGGCGAGAAAATATCCCCAGAATTGGTTGAGATTTCCCTGGAGGATTCTGACAGGACATTAGCTCTTTCCGATACTGGGGAAATGGAAGGACTCATTTCTCTGGATTCAGATGAGCTTCCCTTAGTGGAACCAGAATTAGAACAAGAGGCCCTCGCGGAATCCGGCCCGGCGAAAGCAAGGGAATTGGGAATAGACCTTGAGGATTTATCCCTCGATGAGATTGCGCCTCCGGCCACAGACGCAGCAAAAGAGGATTCCCTTAATGAAGCTGAAATGGTCACTTTGGTTATTGAAAAGAAGGACCCGAAAACCTCCCATGGTCTGGAGGATACAGAATTAGATTTAGAGTTGGATCTAGATGAGCTTGAGGAAAAATAACTAGTGCCCGACCGAAAACTGTTATTTTTCCTCCCGCTAATAGCGGGACGTCAGGATCAAATTATAATCCTCGAAATACTCAATGTATGGATGCCTGTCCCGCTGTATTTAAGCGGGGTGGTTATAATTTTCACCTTCCTTGATCTTGGAAAAAATCCCTAGTTTTCGTTCAGACACTAACTACATCAGGGCCTCAGGAGGAGGCCTCTTTTAGCTTCAACGAAAGCATTTCATTTTCAATGATAACCGCCACTGGGCCACTCAAACTATTGAGCAGCAACAAGTCATCCTTTCTGAATCCATAAGGCACGTGAATTGAATCCACATAAATAGCACCACGCATTACAGAATTGCTGATTACGGGAACACACATGGCTGAGCCAATCTTCATGGTGCTCATGCTTTCTGAAAAATCATCCGGCGCTTCGTAGTCTGTGTTGGACATTCTGATGGCCTTACCGTCTTCCAAAACCCGGCCCACAATAGTCCGGCTATACCGCACGGCTTCGTCCCATGGGCCCTGTCTTGATTTTGAAAAAACTTCCTTTATATCCCCTTTCTGATCATCATATAGCAGAATAGCACCCCTATCCAATCTTGGAAGGGCATCCATGAGATATTCCAGGAGTTTTTCGAAAATCTCGTTGATACTCAGCGTTTCCCTAAGGAGCTCCGATACCTTTGAAATCAGCTCCAGGTTTCTTGGCGATTGGGAACGTCGCTCTTCGGGCAACTGGTCTTTTTTATTTAAACCAGGTTCGGACTCCTGGATCATCGAATCAGTTACTTCTGAAACCTTTTCCACGGGAACCTCAACCAGCCTGAGAACGGTATTTCCAATGAAAATAGTATCTCCTTCACTCATCTCATAGCCTTCCCCCGGGGTAATCATCTCGTCATTGATCAATGTACCATTGGTGCTTTTGAGGTCCTCAACAAAAAACTTATTTCCGATAGTAAATATCTTGAACTGCTTCCTGGAAATCGTACTATCTTTGATCTGGATATCATTCTTTGAAGATCTACCTACAAAGACAGTCCCGTCCATGAGTTCAAAGCTCAGGCCTTGCATTGGCCCTTTAATTACGGTGAGCTTGGGC
>JAUUWD010000111.1 GCA_030589225.1 Desulfobacteraceae bacterium
GCAGAGGGTCATCCCTCTTCTGTTATGGATATGAGCTTTGCAAACCAGGCATTGTCTATGGAATATCTATCAAAGGAATATAAAAATCTTGATAAAAAAGTCTATCCTGTCCCCCCTGCTATTGACCAGGAGATTGCCAGATTAAAACTCGCATCAATTGGTGTGGAAATTGATACCCTTACCCCTGAACAAGAAAAATATCTGTCCTCATGGGAAATGGGGACCTGATCCCCCTAAAGTATCTCCCATAAATTTCAACTCTCTCACACGTCTAAATGTTTGACACTCAGAATTCCGGATCCGGTGTCCGGAAATCGGAAGATCGAGAGCCATTGATGAGCATTGCAGTCAAAAGCAGGCCAAAATCAATTTGACCAAGCAGAAATATAGGGGCCGATTATTTTTGAGTATATGAAAAAAATATCAGAACATCTGGGCAGGGTCTCAAATTTCAGATAAATAGCGGTAATCAAAACCATGTAGCTCTGATTATTTCAACCGGAAATAAACAAAATGGGGCATCGGTAAAAATTGTTTATTTCCTCTTGAAATATGCAATTGTGATGTTTGAAATTCGATCACATAAGACCTCTATGGGGGCCTTCATTTTGGCGGACAGGTTTTAAAATGATATTGAACTTTCCAATACCATATGTATACTGAAATTTGTTCAGAATCCAGTATATGGCACGTAACAATTAGTTAGTGAATTCCTTCTATGTAATCTTCAGTGAAATCAAAAAAGGTTTCGATAAAACCTACGGCAAGAATACATGAATTTAAGAGGGTGAGCACAGACCCCAACATCTTTGGTGGGTATTCTATTTTTCCTTGAAGCTGAAAATCATTCCGTTATTGCTAAGGAACCTTAGCCGAAGCCAAATGTAAAAGGAGTAAGTCGATGACCGAAGAGATTCTACCGAACCTGTTTCGAATCAAAATCCCCCTCCCTGAGAACCCACTCAAATACCTCAACTCTTATGTAATAATGGGCTCAAAAAGAAATTTGATCATTGATACGGGATTGAACCAAAAAGAGTGTCTTGATGCCATGCAGACTGGTCTACATGAACTAAATTTGGATTTGAGTGAGACAGACTTTTTCATTACTCATCTCCATGCAGATCATTTCGGTCTTGTCTCAAGGCTGGTCACAGCTACCAGCAAGACATACTTAAACCGCCCAGATACGGAGATTATTGAGGCTTGGGGAGGCTGGGAACCCATGATTCACTATGGCGGCCAGAATGGCTTCCCAAAAGATGCCCTAAGCGCGGCCCTCAAAAGCCATCCCGGCTACAAGTTCAGCTCAAAGTGGGTTCCAGAATTGAGCATTTTAGGAGATAACGACACGATCACCATTGGTGATTATCTCTTTCAATGCGTAGAGACTCCCGGCCATACCAAAGGCCATACATGTTTGTACGAACCGACGAAAAAGATTCTCATTTCCGGAGACCATATTCTCAATGACATAACGCCCAACATCCAATGCTGGTCCGATCAGGATGATCCGCTCAAGAACTATCTGGTTAGTCTAGACAAGGTTCATGAACTGGATGTTGATCTCGTATTACCTGGACACAGGCGTCTATTCAGGAACCATAGAGAAAGAATCGCTGAGTTGAAAAAGCATCACAGGAATAGGGCTAAAGAAGTCCTTGAGATCCTGGGCAAAGGTCCCATGAATGCTTTCCAAGTCGCATCGGAGATGACATGGGATATTACTTATGAATCCTGGGAACAATTTCCAGTGTCACAAAAGTGGTTTGCCACCGGAGAAGCTATTGCTCATTTGAGATACCTTGAAAAAAAGGGTATGCTTTTGAGAAAAACGGAAGGGGAAGTGACCTTATTCTTGCTTAATTAAGAATAATGCAGACTATAGATAGTTATCCCGGGTATTTCTATATCTATGGTTCCGGAAAATCAAGTGAAGGTTTCTGTATCAAATCTTTAATTGCTTGATATTTCATGTTTCGTTCTCCAATAAAATCAGGTAGAGTCTCGATAAATGCCTTGACAAGCTAATCATAACTTTTCAGGTGTGGGAAGAAACGCCAAAATCTTCTGGATTTACCGAATAGTAATGTTTTTCAGAAAAACTTTCCACTCCTGTCTAATGCCCAACTACCATCTCCTGCCCGGCCTTTCCATTGGCACACACGCGCCTGTATCTTATACTACCTCACATGAAAGTGAATTTTTATAATTATATAACGAGCTTCTCCTGCTAAAATATCCTTCTAGGGGGTGTAGAGAACAACGATAAGCTCGCACTTTTCTTCGCAGAGGTTACGAAGTCTGTGTTTGGTCTCAGAGTTGAAATGGATAGTTTCTCCAGGTTTTAGATGGTAAGCCTTAGAACCGAGGGTAATCTCCAGCTCCCCGCTCATCACATAGACAAATTCCTCACCCGGATGCTTGTACTCGACAATCTTGTGTCTTTTTTTTGGTTCAATGGTCACCATGAAGGCCCGCAAATGCTTATCCGCAGCGCCTGCCGTCAATGTGCGATAGGAATAGCTCTGTGTGCGTTTAAAAAAGCCCTCGTGCCGCTTCTCTCCGATTTCTATCTTCTCTTGTTTCGAGAGAAAATTACTGGGATCAATATCAAAGGCATGGGCAAGCTGGAGCAAAAAGGAAACCGGCGGTGTGACAGTGTCTTTTTCTACTCTGTCGATGAACTCCGGCGTCTCTCCCGTTTGGGAAGCCAGCTGACCCGTTGTTAACTTTCTGTCTTCACGCAACCTTTTGATCCGCCGGCCAAACGTTGAATCTCCTCCGATTTCTTCTTGTATGCGGCCCGCGCGGTAGAGTTCAGTGATTTCTTGAAACTGATGCCTCTTAATCTCGGCTATTAATGCGGGGAGGAACGAGTTGGCGTCGGCCACTACGCCCAGATCCGCAATCTGGAAAATGAAAGCGTGCGGATCGCGGTTTACTGCCACGATGGTCTCAGCCTCCTTTATTCCTGCGGTATACTGGATTGCCCCTGAAGTCCCGCAGGTAATCAACAGCCGCGGCTTAATGGACTTGCCTGTCTGTCCGATGAGGTTATCATGGGAAGTCCAATGCTCGTCAACTGCCGGGCGTGTAGCACCCACCTCTCCACCGAGCATCATTGCAAGCTCTCTGACATAATGAAATCCATTCACATCCTTCATACCTCGCCCGCCGGCGACAACCACGTTGGCATCTTCGAGCGGACGTACCTGCTTTGGCTCCCGGAATGAAGAAACTGTCCTGACCCGGATCTGTGCTTCATCTATATTCTTTTCTACCCTGACGATCTCTCCGCGAAAAGATTCATTATGGCCTTGCTCGTTGAAGATGCCGGGGCTGATGGTCGCCATCCATGGCCGGCTCTCACTCCAGGCAATGCGAGCCACCACAGATCCGCCAAAAGCGGGGCTGGATGCAGTCAATTTTCCGGTCTCAGAATCCAGTTCTAGTTCGATACAATCGGCACACAACCCAACCTTTAGCCGTTTGGCCATCCTGGGAGCGAGTTCCCGACCGAAATCGGACCCGCCCAGTAGAAATATATCCGGACCGTGCTCGTGTATTAAATCGCAGATTGTGGAGGTAAACAGATCAACCTGATAATTGGCAAGTAGCGGATGATTGATCTTTAAGACCCGGTGTGCACCGTGGGCGATATACTCCTTGGCGATGTCATCCACTTCGTGCCCCAGCAATACCACTACTGCCAGGCCCTTTCGCTTATCAGCCAGCCTACGGGCTTGCGCCAATACCTGCAGTGTCAACCGGTCTTGAAAAAAATTGCGATGATCTCCGAATACCCAGACCTGAAAATCGTCCGCCATGGAACCTCACTAATCTATCAAATTCTTTTCTCTCAGCTTCTCCATCAAGGTCTGCACTTGCTGCCGAAAGCCTCCCTTGACAAACTCGCACCTTTTCTGTTTGTTGGGCACCTGGGTTAGTCCCGTTACCCATATTCCTGAACCATTGAGGCCGACTTTTTGCTCGTCAGCCTCCAGGTCATCCAGGGTAAAACAGTCTAACTTTTTGTCTACATATGCATCCTGAATATCCAGCAGGCTGGGCAGGCCGGGAAATGCTGCCTCACGAGAGATGGTGAGCATAACAGGAGGAGCCACTTCCATTACCTCGCGAAGTCCATCGGACACGCGCTCAAGCCTTAACATGCCACCTTGCTTCTCAATTTTCTCCACTCTGGTAACCTGCGGCAAATCCATCTCCTCAGCAAGTTGGGGTCCCACTTGGCCTGTATTACTATCTGTGGACTCAGTGCCGCACAATATTAGGTCGAAATCACCGAGCTTTCGAATTCCCATCCCCAGCACATAGGAAGTAGCCAGCGTATCGGCGCCTGCAAATCGCCGATCGCTAATAAGCATTCCCCGATCCACTCCCAGGGCCATTGCCTCGAGCAGCACCTCCTCACTTATCGGCGGCCCCATGGTCACCGCGGTTACTGTGCCACCATATCTCTCCTTTAATTGAACTGCTATCTGAATGGCAAAAAGATCATTTGGGTTTATGTATGAGTTATCAGCCGCCCGCACCATGGTGTTGGTCTTTAAGTCAAATTTGATCTGGTTGGCTGCCAATACCTGTTTGACACACACTATTATCTTCATTTCTTATTTGCCTAAAAGGATTTTCAAATTTTTCTATGAACTCGTCTTCATCAATTCACGGGCGATTACCAGCTGCTGTATTTCATTGGTGCCTTCGTATATCTCTGTAACTCTCGCATCGCGAAAATATCGTTCGATTGGATACTCCTTGCTGTACCCATATCCGCCGTGGATCTGTAAGCCCATGGATGCAACATGGGAGGCGGTCCGGGCTGCGAACAGCTTTGCCATAGCGGACGGTCCGGACAGGGATTCGCCTTTATCCTTTTTGTGGGCGGCCCTGTAAATGAGCAATCGCGCGGCCTCAACAGATGTACTCATGTCGGCCAGCATCATCTGTATGGCTTGGTGCCGTGCGATGGGAACCTTGAACTGGATACGCTCCTTTGCGTACTTAATTGAGACATCCAAGGCACCCTGGGCAATCCCTACGGCCTGCGCTGCAATGCCAAGCCGACCCGTTTCCAGGGCGATCATTGCAATCTTAAAGCCTTGTCCCTCTTCACCGAGCAAATTAGCCTTCGGAATGCGGCAATCGTTTAAGATAATAGAAGTTACCGGATTGGCCCGCATGCCGCAATTATCCTCGAGGATTCCCACGGTAAAACCTGGAGTGCCCCGCTCTACAATGAATACACTCATACCTCTCTTCACGCCCTCCGAGACCACTGAGGTAAAAACCAACAAGATATCAGCCACGCCACCGTTGGTGACGTAAATCTTGTTGGCATTAACGATATAATCATCGCCATTAGGTATGGCAGTGGCTTCGATGGCATTGGCATCTGAGCCCGCATTAGGCTCGGTCAGGCAAAAGCCGCCGATTTTTTCACCTGCAGCCAGCGACGGGATGAATCTTTTTTTCTGCGTTTCATTAGCGAAAACACTTATAGGATAGACAGCCACGCTATTGTGCACGCTAACCGTCAGCCCGATTGCAGCGCATATCCGTGAAAGTTCTTCTACAGCAATGTAATAGCTAATTGAATCGATCTCAGCGCCCCCATATTTTCGGGGGGCCTGCATTCCAAAAAAATTGAGTGGCCCCATCTTCTCGATCACTTCCCAGGGAAAGCGCCGCTCTGCATCGATCTCGCGGGCAATGGGAGCCAGTTCATTCTCTGCGAACTGGCGGGCCATTTTGCGGATGGCCTTTTGCTTCAATGTCAAGGTTAAATCCACTTCTAAAGCCTCTTTAAAATTTACCGACCCTATCATATTGTTGCTAACAAATAAATCCTTTTTTGAGTTTTTTTTGGGGGAGTTCCTTGTATCTCTTTGGGGCACAGAATAATTTTTTCCGTAA
>JAUUWD010000178.1 GCA_030589225.1 Desulfobacteraceae bacterium
GCAGAGCTTACAATAGGGACCACTTTGACTCTGGCTGATCTGAGCTCTTCAACAGGGATTCCCTTAATCGGGAGTCCTGCTCCGAGGAAGACCATATCGACCTTTTCTTCGATTGCGACCATTAGAAGCGCATGGAAATCATTCACAGCCACCATAATGTTGACCCCAATGATGCCCGAGGTCTTTTCTTTTGCCTTTCTTATCTCTTTTCTTAGGGCTATTACATTGGCATCTCTGTGTCTGGCATAATAATCAGGGTCAAGCATCCCTATTGAATTTGCGGCGATTACGCCTATGCCGCCTTCATTCGCCACTGCAGAAGACAACCCTGAAAGGGATATTCCAACCCCCATTCCTCCCTGAACAATGGGAAGTTTTGCAACAGAATCACCGATTCTTAGTTTAGGGATCTGGGACCATCGAATCCTGGAAAGATCAAACCTTGGCCATTCTATATTGCTGAGGTCTATTTTTGGTATCTGCAACTCTGATATTATACTAAAATCCAACAATTAATTCTCCTTCCCCGGAAGAAAAAACAACAAATGGCTGTCTCTTCCACCGACAAGGGGGAGATTAGGATAATTAGGCCTATATGTCAAGGATGCATAAAAGAGCGACTAAGGGGAAGAGGGAATAGGGGAACGTTCGGAAAGAGTTGACGCCCTTCCACACCACACCTCAATATTATCATTCCGTACCAATGGAGAAAACGGGTATCTGCTTTTCTAACCCCCTGAGCAAACGCGAGGGTTCTTGCGTGACGCGAAATCGTGAACCCAGTTGGGACTTTACACTTTCTGTAATTAGTATCTGCCCCGAAGCAGCCTCTGACGCCAGGCGCTGTGCAATATTGACGTCTGTACCAATGACCGTGTAATCGAGCCTTCTCTGAGATCCCACGTTACCCAGGAACATTTCACCTGAACTGATTCCAATCCCAAGGCCAACTTGACCAAACGGTTCCTTTGTTGATGCCCACGTTTTTTTAAGTTTGTCGAATCTTCTCAGCATCTCCATGGAAGCAGAAACAGCCGCGTTGTGTGGCTTTTTAATGTGATTAGGGGCCCCGAAAACGGCAAGCACCGCATCGCCCATGAATTTATCCAGTGTGCCTTTAAACATAAATACGATACCCGTCAAAAGGTCAAAAAAATCATTTAGCAATGACCGAAGGGTTTTCAAAGGCAGGTGCTGAACCAGGTTGGTAAAATTTCTGATATCTGCAAAAAGGACCGTTATATCCCTGATCTCGCCAACTTCCATGGGGTTCTGTTCATGCGCAATAAGCACTTCTGCCACTTCCGGCGCTACATATTGCTCAAAGAGAGCTCGCATCCTTATTCTTTCTGCCTTTTCGTCCATAATCCTGACATTTTCCAGTGCCATGACAGCCTGACTGCAAATAACCGATAGCATTTCTATATCGGCCTGACTGAAAGGAGATCCGGTTTTAACCCTGCTAACATTGAGCACTCCCAGTGTAGTGCCTCTCGCTTTGAGGGGGAACGATATGGATGCAATAATGTTCCTGGATTTCAAAAAGGATGCGAGCCGGGGATTGTCTTCCGCACCCCCGCCCATGATTATTGGCTCACCTGTTTGAAATACCCTGCCTGCGATTCTCTCACCTGGTTTTATTCTGACCTTATGGACTATTTCTTCTTTTAAACCCTTGGCAGCGGCAATCCTAAGACAACCTTCAGTCTCGTCGTAAAGCATAACTGAAATTCTTTGGGTGCCGGTCTGAATAGCTACTGTCCGGATCAATTCACCAAGAACGTCTTCTTTTGTTTGGGATATTATGAATTTTTCTCCAAGTCTGTACAGAGGAATAAGCGTTTTAAGACGTGTGTTTTCCTCAAAAAGCACGGCTTTTCGAAAAGATTCTTTGACAACATGGACCAGTTCGACCGGCGTAAAGGGTTTTCTGATAAAGCCGCTAAACCCAAGTTCCATGGCCTGAATTGCAGTATCCATAGTGCCATGTCCAGTAATCAATACGCCAAGGAGCTCAGGTTGTTGTTTTTTTAAGGCCAGAAATGTTTCGAGCCCATCAATCCCGGGCATCAACATATCCATAACTGCCAGGTGAAATTGTTCGGGGGAGGCAAGCTTCAATGCTTCTTTACCACTGGAGGTACATTGGACGTCGTACCCTTCGCTCGTAAGCACGCGCCGGCACAAATCAACGATCATCTCTTCATCGTCTACGACAAGGATTCTTTTCTGTGCCATAAGATTCTTTCGCGCCTTAGTGATGGATACTTGGATTGTAACTGATCACGGAGTAGCAGGGTCTATTCGTCCCCTTTTTTCCCGGCCAATGGCAAGATAACGATAAAGGTGCTTCCTTTATCCGGAATGCTTTTAACTTGGATAGTACCACCGTGAGCCCTGATAATTCTATAGCTTACCCACAGACCAAGACCCACATCGCTAATCTTATCCTGGGTTGAATAAAAAGGCTCAAAAATCTTTGAAAGGCGGTCAGACGGTATCCCAGGACCGGTGTCCTTGAAGGATACATAAACCATGTCCTTTTTTTTTCCACTTTCTACCTTGAGTAGAAATTCTCTTCCTTTTCTGTCCAGGCCATTTTCCTCTGCCCCCAGAGACACCTCAAATGCCCCGGTCATTGCATTTAGAGCATTACTTAAAAGGTTAAAAAACACCTGTAATACTTGAGCTGGCTCCAACATTGTGGGAAGCGGTTTATCGGCCAATTTGATTTCAAGCTGGATGCCACTGTCGCGCAATCTTCCCCGTCCCAATAAAAAGGTCTTTTTTATAAGCTCATTTAGATCTGTCTTGATTTTTGAACCCGGCTCAATACTGACAAAATCCAAAAGATTCCTTGTAATATTGCTTGCTCTGATGGCCTGGGTTCGAATCCTCTGGAGCATCTCTTCCGTCTGATTGTTCTCAACAGTGGAGCCAAGAATGAGATCGGCATAGCCTAAAATTCCTGTAAGTGGATTATTAAGCTCATGGGCAATATTGAGGGACAGCTCACCAAAGACAGCCATTCTGGCTGAAGCCAACATCTGGTCCTGGGCCTTCTGTTGGGATTCCATGGCAGCCTCCATCTTCCTGTTGGACCGCCGCAGATTTTCATAAAGCATGGCATTTTCAACGCTGTATGCGATCTGCTGGAGTAATATCTGGAGAAATTGTACATACTCCTCTTCGAAAGGGGATTGTTCTTTATCCCTTCCAAGGGCAAGCACTCCAATGGAAGTTCCTTTTGCGACAATTGATAGATACAACAGGCGCGGAAGTCCAATATCAGGGGAATTAAGATTTTTCTTATAAGGGTCCTCATCTATATCTTCGATCAAAACAGGGGACTTGTCTTCGATAACCAGCCCTGCCAATGTTTCATTCGCATCAATCGATATTTCATCCGGGAGTTCTTCGGATATTCCGAGTGAGGCTGCTATGTGCAGTGCCGGGGACCCGCCCTTTTTCACTGCCAGATATCCGGCTTTAGCGTTGACCGCCCTCATGACCCGCGAAAGGATGACCTTAGCAATTTCCTCCATATTGATGCTCTTTGAAACTATTTCTCTTATTTCATTTAATGTCGCAGCCTGAACCGCCCGTACACCCAGTTCCTGGGCAGTGTTTTCTAATTTGAAGAGGGTTCGGTTAAACGTATCTGCAATAATCGCAAATTCCCTGGTTGCGCCACCATCTTGAACCTTTTCTGCCTTACCTTCCATGGCCTTTATCATAGTTGAGGACAACTGCTCAACGTGATCAGTCATCCTTCTGAAAACCATAAATCCCTCAAGCACAATTATCAGGACCAGTGCCACAAGGAATCCGGACAAAGCAGTGGTGAATGCTCCAATCCTGAGATAGATAAATGCAAATACGACAAAGGGGATGGCTGTAAGGCAGAAAAAAACAAGCTTTAGGCTATGCCTTATGGGCCTGTAACGCTTATAATCTACTGTAGGGGTATATTCTATCGCTTGAGTGTTCATGGCGTATTGCAGTCCTTGAAGAAATATTTATTTTGACCTGGGTTGAGCGGTTCAACGTTCAAGCCCGCCCTTCCCGTCCCGAGACCGGGACGGGATCGGGAGGCGCGACGGCCGTTATCAGGAAATCAACCCGCTGGCTATTTAAAAGGATATGCCATGAATCCATATCCTTAAAATCAGGTCTGGGCCAGGGGTTCCGGGTTGATGAGCCCTAACAGGCTCAATCCAAAAGAGTTACGCCTCCATAGAGGCAGCAAATAATTTTCACCCAATGGGTAAAAAAGACTAAGCCCGGCATTGGACTGTAACGTTAAGTCATGTCAAGATGTTATAACCCTTGAACCTGGAACCCTGAACCTAGAACCGATCAGTTTAGGTTTGAACAGGTTGTAGAGTTTCCGATATGTTTACATATCAGCAAAATCGATGCCACCCTCACAGTGTAAGGTTTAGCCACCTAACTCTTCGATTTTTCTAATAATTCAATGCCAGCAAAAAAGACTTGAGTGGGAAAGGGTTCAACTTAGGTGGGCCAAAATGGATTTAATTGTAAACCTGTCAGTTTATTGACAACTGGTAAGAACCAGCGTCCAGAAAACATGGCTTTTATTTGTCCACATGGGGTTACTGGTGCCTGCCATCTCAAGTGGCTTGAGGAGTAATGGAAATTCCCTTTGATGATTCAGGACAAACTTTCTATAATGCCACGACAAGAGACAAACACCGTCGGTTAAGGAGGGTTTTTGCTGAATGTCTCTTATATTTATTGGAGCTACAGGCGATCGGTCAGGCCACAGCCTCATTACCTGGTCCATAGCGCGAAGGCTTGTGGAGAGAGGGAACAGTTTGTGCTTCATAATGCCCTTCGGAACCCATCC
>JAUUWD010000005.1 GCA_030589225.1 Desulfobacteraceae bacterium
ATCCATGCCCGGAGGCGGGGAATTATATCTTGAAACAGAAAATGTAGTGCTTGAGGATGACATTGTGAGGCCCTATGACGTTGATCCCGGAAAATATGTGAAAGTGTCCGTAACTGATACCGGCGTCGGAATGGATAAGGCCACCCAGGAAAGAATCTTCGATCCGTTTTTTACCACCAAAGAGATGGGCAGGGGAATGGGTCTTGGTCTTGCCTCTGCTTATGGTATCATTAAAAACCATGAAGGCATCCTCAACGTAAACAGTGAAAGGGGTGAAGGAACGACCTTTAGCATATACCTTCCTGCTTGTGAGAAAAAAATCATTGACGAAAAGAAACCACTTGAAGGGATCATAAGAGGAACTGAGACCGTTCTTTTGGTGGATGATGAGGATATAATTGTAGATATTGGGAAGAAGAACCTGGAAAAGTTAGGCTACAAAGTCATAACCGCGCGGAATGGTAAAGAGGCCGTAGAGCTCTATAAGAAAAACCAAGGCAATATCGATATCGTCGTCCTTGACATGATTATGCCGGAAATGGGGGGTGGGGAAACCTATGACAAACTGATGGAGATTAATCCAGACGTCAAGGTCATTCTTTCAAGCGGATATAGTATAGAGGGCCAGGCAAGTGAGATATTGAAGCGTGGTTGTGATGGCTTTATTCAGAAGCCATTTCGCATGAAACAGTTATCCAGTAAGATAAATGAGGTTTTGGAGAAGGAATAGGCAATGTTCAAACAGGTGGTATTGGGCATTTGTTATAAAATATTGGTATTATTGTCTTTCGCATTACATTTGTAATTTTTTTGCTGATAGAGGATTGATTGTTTTGTGGTTTTTCACGCAAAACACTTGCAAAATAAAAAACGATATGCTATGCACGCGTAACCTGATTGGAAATGGTGAAACTTTGAAATGAAGAAAATAAACGATCAGATGAATGCCTTTTTCGGCAATGATACTGAATTTGAGGGGAAACTCTCCTTTTCCGGTGCAGTCCGCATTGACGGCTCCTTTAAGGGTGAGATTTCAACCAAAGGAACCCTGATTGTGGGTGAGACAGCAAATATCGAGGCGGAGATTCATGCCTCCCACATCATTATCAGCGGAGAGGTGCGCGGCAGTATTGTTGCCGAAAATAAAATAGAAGCACACGCTCCGGGTAAGATTATTGGGAATATCCAGGCCCCGACTATCACCATAGATGAGGGGGTTGTTTTTGAGGGAAACTGCCGGATGCAAAAGCAGGGTGAGGAGTCCGAAAAAGACAAAAAAGTGACCGTATTGACACAATCAGCAGGGTCAAAGGAGTAGACCCTAACGTTGCAAACCCACACCGGCAAAAATCCCGCCAAGGCGGGACTCGCACCAGAGCACACCATCTGCGCCTGTGCTCGCATCGGCCAGGGTCTCACATACTGTTAAGTATGCTACGACCTGTCCGAGGCTGTGCTCAGCCACATATGGCGCACTCTGGCGCGTTTTTCCTCGGTGCAGGTCTGCAACGTTAGGGTAGAATTTGTACATAACTTAAAAGCCGGAGGGATATACACGGCATGTTAAAAATAGATTTTTCATTATTTGTTCAGATAGCCAATTTTTTACTGCTTCTCCTTCTCATGAATATCTTTCTTTATAAACCGATCCGCACGATATTGGCTCGCAGAAAAAAGGAAATCAATTCCTTGGAAGGGACCATAGAAGGCTATCAAAATCGGTCTGATCAAGACGAAAAAGGCATTGAGGAAGGAATGATTCTGGCCAGAAAGGAAGGCCACAAGGAAAAAGAGAACTTTAAAGGCCAGGGCTTAGAAGCGGAGAAAGGGATATTGCAGAAGGCCAGTTCTTCAGCAGAAGAAAAAATAGGCAATGCCAAACAAGAAATTGAGAATAAGATAGTTGATGTGCGAAAGGCACTGGAAGACCAGGTTGCTTCTTTTTCCGGGGAATTGGCTGAAAAGATACTGGGAAGGAGCATCCAATGATCCTGTTTAAAGGTAAGAAAGGCAAATTTGTATTAATAGCTGGTCTCACCCTGATAAGTATATTTATTCTTTGCGGTTTAGGTTTTGCTTCTGAAGGTGGAGGTCATGGCGGTACGGATGAGAGCCAGAGGCTTTGGGACCTTGGGGCGCGTTTTCTCAATTTTGCCCTTTTGGTCATTATTCTTTTCGTGGTGATAAGAAAGTCCGGCGTTAAAGACTTTTTTTCTGCGCGCAGGGAGGAAATCAGTAAGAAGTTTGAGGACCTAAAAGAGGAAAGGGATGCGGCTGAAGGCCGGTATCGCGAGCTGGAGGAGGAGCTAAAGGCATTCGAAACAAAAAAGAAGGAGATCATCCAGCAGTTTGAGGCAGAAGGTATTGCTGAAAAAGAGAGGATTATCGCTGAAGCCGAGGAAAGGGCAAAACAGATACTGGAACAAGCCGGTTTGACAATACAACGGGAGATCCAGGCCGCAAAGGATCGGTTGACAGCGGAAATGGTGGAGGCTGCCGCTCAGAGGGCTCAGAGAATTATTGAAAAAGAGATAAAAGACAGTGACCAGGACCAGCTGGTTAATGAATTCATAGAAAGGGTGGAGAAGCTACATTGATTGGTTCAAAGATTTCCAGGAGATATGCAAAGGCCTTGCTCAGCCTGGGGCAGGATGATGGACATTATGAAGAATATGGGCAGAACCTTAATGAATTTGCCAGCTTCTGCTTCACTAACAACGAATTTTTCCAGGTTGTTTCCAATCAAATATTTTCAGTAGAGGACCGTAAAAAAATCCTTGAAGTAGTGTTAGAAAAGGCCCTGTTTTCTAATGTTGTAAAAAATTTCTTGAGGCTGTTAGTTGATAAGAACAGAATTGCAGCCATTGGTGGAATTACTGATTACTATTCAAGACTTACCGATGAGCTTTCAAACATTACCAGGGCCGACATCATTACGGCCAAACCTTTGAAAACGAAAGCATTAGATAAGCTGAAAAAGGCTCTGACAGGACTTACTTCAAAAGATGTAAGGATAGATGTGAAGCAAGATGATTCCCTCATAGGAGGGCTTATCGTAAAAATTGGAGATTTGGTGTTGGATGGCAGTGTAAAGGCCCAACTGGAAGGGCTAAAAGAATCATTAAAAAGGGGTGAATATAGCTAATGGAGATCAGAGCAGAAGAAATAAGTCAGGTAATCCGGGACCAGATTAAGGATTACGAAAAAAAGGTGGAGGTGAGCGAGACCGGAACGGTCTTATCCGTTGGTGATGGGGTTGCCCGTGTCTATGGTGTGGAAAAGGCCATGGCCATGGAGATGCTGGAGTTTCCGGGGGGAATTTATGGCCTCTGCCTTAATCTGGAAGAAGACAATGTGGGCGTTGCCATCATGGGTGATGATACTAAGATCAAGGAGGGGGACACGGTTAAGCGAACCGGGCGAATTGCAGAGATACCGGTAGGTGATGCAGTACTGGGGCGGGTTATTGACGCTGTGGGTAATCCCCTTGATGGGAAAGGACCGATCGATGCTACCGAATCCCGCCGCGTCGAAATGGTAGCGCCTGGCGTGATTGAACGCCAGCCGGTGCATGAACCCATGTGCACAGGCTGTAAGTCTATCGATGCTATGACTCCTATTGGCCGCGGGCAGCGGGAATTAATCATTGGTGACAGGCAGATTGGGAAGACGGCCCTCTGCGTAGATGCTATTATCAACCAGAAAGATACGGAAATCTATTGCATCTATGTGGCGGTGGGACAGAAGAAATCCACTGTGGCCCAGGTCGTGGATACCCTGCAGCGCCACGGAGCCATGAAATATACAACCGTAGTCGCAGCATGCGCCAGTGACCCTGCTACACAGCAGTACATTGCCCCTTATTCCGGTTGCTCCATCGGAGAGTATTATCGGGACAACGGCAAACATGCCCTGATCATATATGATGATCTTTCAAAGCAGGCTGTCGCATATAGACAGGTCTCCTTGCTACTCAGGAGGCCGCCAGGCCGTGAAGCCTTTCCAGGTGATATTTTTTACAATCATTCCAGGCTCTTAGAAAGGGCAGCCAAGGTGAATGATGAAAAAGGGGGCGGATCCCTTACCGCGCTGCCTATCATTGAAACCCAGGCCGGGGACGTCTCTGCCTATATCCCCACAAACGTGATTTCCATTACAGATGGCCAGGTCTACCTTGAGCCTAACCTTTTCTTTTCCGGTGTGCGGCCTGCCATCAACGTGGGCCTGTCCGTTTCCAGGGTGGGCGGGGCCGCTCAGACAAAGGCTATGAAAAAGGTGGCCGGAAGCCTCCGTCTTGATATGGCCCAGTTCCGCGAGCTGGAGGCCTTTGCACAATTCGGGAGTGATCTGGATAAGGCTACGCAGCAGCAAATCGATCGGGGACGTAGATTGGTTGAGGTCTTGAAACAGCCTCAGTACCAGCCTGTGGCAGCCGAAAAAGAGGTGATGATACTATTTGCGGGAGCTTTTGGCTATCTTGATGAATGGCCTGTGGAAGCTGTATCTAATTATGAGACACAGATGCTTGAGTTTATGGGGAGCAAGTATTCTGATCTTTTGGGTGAGATCAAAGATAAAGAAGACATCAGTGATGAGCTGGAAGAAAAGCTGAAAGCGGCCCTTGATGAATTTAAGTCCGTTTTCCAGCCAGCCACTTAAATAGTGCCCGAACGAAATTCAACATAGAGAAGGATAAATGGCAACCTTAAGAGATATCCTGCGAAAAATAGGCGCTGTTAAAAAAACACAGCAGATCACAAAGGCCATGAATATGGTGGCTGCTGCCAAGCTGCGGACTACCCAGGGGAGGATGGAGAATTTCAAGCCCTATGCTGGCAAGTTTGCCGAAGTACTTGGCAATCTTGCCAGCGGGATGGATCCGGGAATCCACCCATTGTTGGTTAAAAAGGAGGAAGTCTCGCGTGTTGAACTTCTCCATTTTACTGCCGATAGGGGTCTGTGTGGGAGTTTTAACGTAAATACTGTTAATGCGGCCCAGAAATGGATCAAAGGACAACAGGACAATGGAAGAGACTGCAGTTTGACCCTGGTTGGAAAAAAGGGAAGAGATTTTTTTAGAAAACAGGGCGCCAATATTACAGAAAGCCATATTCAGATCTATGGGATGATTGATATTTCGTTTATTAACCAGATGACCAGGGGCTTTATCACAAGGTATCTGAGCGATGAAATTGATGAAGTCAACATGATCTATACACGTTTCATCAGTATGGCAAAACAGGAACCCACCCTGGTCAAGCTGATTCCCATTGAACCCCCTCAAAAGGAGGCGGAAACTGAAGAAAAGGCCGCAGAATATCTGTGTGAGCCCAGCGCGGAGAAACTTCTTATAGAGCTTTTGCCAAAACACATATGTGTGCAGATATATAATGCCTTTCTCCAGAACGAGGTCAGTGAACATGCTGCGAGGATGTCTGCCATGGATAATGCGACCAAGAATTGCAGCGACATAGTGGAGAATCTCACCCTGGTCTATAACAAGGCACGGCAGGCGGCCATTACCGCGGAATTGATGGATATTGTCGGTGGCGCCGAGGCGATCACAAAGGCATAAATATTTAAAGGAGGTCTTGATTAGATTATGGATGAGGGCAGATTAATTCAGGTTACGGGTCCTGTTGTGGACGTTGAATTTCAGAAAGGGGCGCTTCCGGAGATTTTGAGCGCGCTGTATATCACCAATCCTGCCATTGATGATTCAGAAGATAACCTTGTCGTGGAAGTGGCCCTGCACTTGGGCGACAAGGTTGTGCGTTGCATTGCCATGGACATCACAGACGGCCTTGTGAGGGGAATGCCGGTCAAGAATACCGGGAAACCGATCCTCATGCCTGCAGGAGATCCCACATTGGGCCGCGTACTTAATGTGGTGGGCAGGCCGGTTGACGGTCTTGGTCCTGTAGATGCCAAGGAGTTTTTGCCCATCCATCGCCATGCTCCTACATTTGTCGAGCAGGACACATCTGTAAAGGTCCTTGAGACCGGGATTAAGGTGATTGACCTCCTGGTCCCATTTCCCCGTGGCGGAAAAATGGGCATGTTTGGCGGCGCGGGTGTGGGCAAGACCGTGGTCATGATGGAGATGATCCATAACATTGCCATGGAACATGGCGGCATTAGCGTTTTTGCAGGCGTTGGTGAAAGAACAAGAGAAGGAAATGACCTTTACCTGGAAATGAAGGAATCGGGTGTCCTTCCAAAAGCAGTATTGATCTACGGTCAGATGACTGAGCCTCCCGGTGCAAGGGCGAGGGTGGCTCTTTCTGCGCTGACTGCGGCCGAGTATTACCGGGATGAAAAAGGCCAGGATGTGCTTCTTTTTATTGATAATATCTTTCGGTTTACCCAGGCCGGCTCAGAGGTCTCCGCTCTTCTGGGACGTATCCCTTCTGCGGTGGGTTATCAGCCTACACTGGGAACTGACCTGGGAGAACTCCAGGAACGGATTACCTCCACCACAAAGGGATCCATTACGTCTGTTCAGTGTGTTTACGTGCCTGCCGATGACCTTACAGACCCGGCTCCTGCTACCACCTTTGCCCATTTGGATGGGACTGTTGTTCTTTCACGAGCACTAACCGAGCTGGGGATCTATCCTGCGGTGGACCCTTTGGATTCCACCTCTCGTATTTTGGACCCCAACTATGTAGGTGAGGATCACTATCATACTTCAAGACAGGTCCAGCAGCTTCTTCAGAAATATAAGGATCTTCAGGATATCATCGCTATTCTGGGAATGGATGAGCTCTCAGATGAGGATAAACTGACCGTAGCAAGGTCAAGAAGAATCCAGAGATTCCTGTCTCAGCCTTTTCACGTTGCCGAGACCTTTACAGGGACAAAAGGAAAGTATGTGACTGTGGAAGAGACCGTTAAAGGGTTCAAGGAGATCATTGAGGGGAAATATGACGACTTGCCTGAGGCCGCCTTTTATATGGTCGGCGGTATAGAAGAGGCCCAGGAGAAGGCTGAAAGAATAGCTGCTGCCAGTAAATAAGAGGTAATTTGATGGGAAGACTGTTTCTGGAAATTGTTACGCCTGAAAAGATTGTGGTGAGCCAGGAAGTGGATTCGGTCGTTGCGCCTGGCACTGACGGGGAGTTTGGTGTATTGCCGGGGCATATCCATTTTCTAACGGGCATTGTTCCAGGGGAACTCCGGTATAATACCGGTGCTGGAAAGGAATCCATGGCAGTGACAACAGGCTTTGCAGAGGTGTCCAACGATAAGGTCTCTATACTCGTGGATGCAGCTGAGAAGGCCAGTGAAATTGACGCGGAACGGGCCCGCCAGGCAATGGAAAGGGCCAGGGAAAGGCTGGGAAAGGATAGAAGAACCGAGGATATTGATACCTTAAGGGCTGAGGCAGCCGTAAGAAGGGCTATCGTGCGCATCAGGGTTATTGAAAAGGCAATATAATCATACAGATTGACAGGAAATATGCTTCATAAGGCAAGCCGCTTAAAATCGCTTGCCTTTTTTATTGACCTTTTCAGGAATTGTGGATAATATTATATCTAAATTTAAATAAACTGGGATGGGAGTATTATGGATATAAGCGAAGAGGTGGATCAATTTAAAATTCTTGAGGACAAGATAGATAAACTTATTGATTATATAACGGCATTGAAAAAAGAAAAAGAAGCTCTTGCTGAAAAAAACCAGACTCAAGAAGAGAGATTAGCAGACTTAACTGACCAACTGGAAAACTCAAGGACAGCCACAGATGGGGTCAAGCAGAGGATTGCTGCCCTTTTGGAGAAAATGGGGCAAATCGATATTTAGATCCGGGAGGGATAATCCTTGGAAAAGCCCATCAGAATTAAACTCCTTGATCATGAATACCTCATAAGGAGCGATGAGAATGAAGAGTGGGTCAAAAACATCGCTCAATATATCCATGATAAATTTGGAGAGATAACGGAAAACACGGAAGGGCTTTCAGAAACAAAGACAGCCATATTGGCTGCCTTTGATATTGCCAGTGAGTATTTCCAACTGCTGAAAGAGCGGGACGATCTGGTTGAAAATATTGAAAGACGGGCACAAGCCCTGAATTCCCACATTGATTCCATTACCATGTGAAACATCTGGCCTTGCTTTTTTTGGCAGGGATCGAATTTCGGAAAATGGGTTCAACTATGGAACCCATGATTTTAGTTTTAAGGGAAAATCCCCAAATCTGCAGCGCACACTTGTGGGTTGCGGATGTGTCTAACAAAGGGATAGCACATACAGAATAAGAATTATTGATCAAGAGGGTTTAAATATCACTCAGTGTGAATAATATAAATTTCGTTAAGTTAGGAAAGAGATATAAACTGTGTATGGTGAGATCAAGTTCTTAGAACAAAAAAGACCAAGATAGGCTGGAGTTGTCCCTTTTTAGGACTCGATCAACCATCTGTCTCCTCTCTTAGCCAGGATTGACCCTCCCTTTAATCCTTTTCCCTAATTCTTCTTCTGTATTCTTCAGAACTCAAATGATCACCAGGCCCTGATTGCAGCGATTCTTCGTTGGGGCCATCTTATATTAAGTGAGAATAGGAGCGTCACCTAATTATGACTTTAATTCATGTAATCGGTAGCGCCCTCTTGAGCCTTATTGTGGGCATACTTGCCGGGGTTTTTTTCCGCAAGAAAATCGTCGAAAGCAGAGTAGACTCCATTGAAAAATATTCCAGGAAGATTCTTGCCGATACCCAAAAAGAAGCGAAGACAATAAGGAAAGAGGCCGCACTTCAGGCTAAGGATAGTCTCTATCAAATGAAGGTTGAGTTTGAGAAGGAGACAAAGGCAAACAGAAAGCAGTTGCTCGCCCAGGAAAAACGTCTATTCCATAAAGAGGAGAATATAGATCGAAAAACCGAGCAGCTTGAAAAGAGGGAAGTAAGAATCTCCAATAAAGAGGAAGGCATTGATAAGATTGAAAAGGCATTAAGGCGGAAAGAGCAAGAGTGTGAACGCCTCATTTCGGATCAAAGAAAGCAACTTGAGAGGTTGGCAGGCATATCAAGCGAGCAGGCCAAACATCTCCTTATCGCCTCTATGGAATCGGAGGCAAAGCACGATGCCGCAAAAATGATGCGAAGGATAGAAAATGAGGCGAGGGACGATGCGGACCGTAAAGCCCAGGAGATCCTTTCCTTGGCAGTAAAAAGATATGCCGGCGATTATGTGGCTGAAAAGACTGTTTCTGTTGTTAATTTGCCTAATGAAGAAATGAAAGGACGAATAATTGGAAGAGAGGGCAGGAACATTCGTGCTATTGAAGCGGCCACCGGAATAGATCTTATAATCGATGATACACCGGAGGCCGTAATACTATCCGGTTTTAATCCGGTTAGGCGAGAAGTGGCCAAGATTTCCCTGGAAAGATTAATAGATGACGGCAGAATTCACCCAGCCAGGATCGAGGAGATTGTTTCAAAGGTCGGCAAGGAAGTAGACGCCACCATAAAAGAGGCGGGAGAACAGGCCACGTTTGATGTGGGAGTACACGGGATCAATCAGGAACTTGTTAGGCTCATAGGTCGATTAAAATACCGTTCAAGTTATGCACAAAATGTGCTTCAGCACTCGAAGGAGGTCAGTTTTCTTTGCGGTATTATGGCTGCTGAGCTGGGTTTGAATGTAAAACAGGCAAAAAGAGCTGGACTGCTCCACGACATCGGTAAGGCGGTGGACCATGAGGTGGAGGGCCCTCATGCAATCATAGGGGCGGATCTAACCAGGAAATATGGTGAATCTAACCTGGTAGTTCATGCCATTGCCGCTCATCATGAAGATATCCAACCCGAATCGGTCCTCGCTGTTTTGGTGCAGGCGGCGGATACATTGTCCGGGGCCAGGCCTGGAGCGCGCCAGGAAATGCTGGAGTCCTATGTGAAGAGGCTGGAAGGGCTGGAGAAGATCGCCATGTCCTTTAATGGTGTCAATAAGTCTTACGCCATTCAGGCAGGGCGAGAGATCCGTATTATGGTTGAAGGGAAAACCATTAATGACGACCAGGCCTTTGTCGTTTGCAAGGACATCGCAAAAAAAATAGAAAAAGAATTGAGTTATCCAGGCCAGATCAAGGTGACAGTGATCCGTGAAACCAGGGCTGTGGAATATGCGAAATAGTCCATGATTTTTTGACAGGAAATGAGATTATACCAGGGAAACGTCAGAGTAGAATGTAACTTGGCCAAATAGATGTATTTTCAAGACGAATAAATCCGAAATCTGAATATCGAAATACGAAACAATATAAAAATTCGAATATCAAATGACCAAAACATTTCGGGAACTTATACAAAATTTACAGGATATTGACATGTTTTGAATTTTGGATTTATGTCATTGGTATTTGTTTCGTATTTCGAGCTTCGAATTTGAGAAAATCAAATAAGTAAATAAACTCTATTCATTCAAGGTGTTATCTTTTTAAATGACTTAGCCCTGGAGATTATACCCGAACTTTTTGAGAAGTTACGTAATCATGTCTAAAGGTCCTTTTAATAGGTGAATTATTACCATAATTGAAGAGGATCCGGTTTGTGGAAAAGACCCTGTTCAACAAGAATGGGCTGCCTACTGCCTATATCACTGATGATTATAACCAGGATATTTATCTCTGGGATGGGCATGCTGTCGCCTATATCTTTGAGAACGAACACGTTTACGGGATAAACGGGGACCATCTGGGTTGGTTTGTTCAGGAAATCGTGTTCAATAATTATGGGGAAAGGGTCGGTTTTACTTCCAGTACCTGTCCGGTAAACATTGCAAAAGAACCGAGCAAAACCAAAAAACACCCCAGGGCTGAAATTAGACCGCGCTGGAAGGCCCCGGCATTTCCCAATTTGACTTTCAATATTGCTGAACAGGATTTGAGCGATTTCCTGAACCAGGGACAGGCCGTGAGAATACGGGCATAAACGTCTCGGGAATTGTATCATTCCATTATTCCAATTGTGAGCGAAGCGAACTAAGTTCATATAGAGACCCTTTCGGTCGTTTTGATGCAGACGCGGCACGCTTTTTTGCCCATTCGAGCCCTCTTATGGTTCCTCCTTTCGAATATAATATTTGCAAATTCCGAGACATTTGAACTTTTGTATTATTTTTCTCTTCAATTTCTTGCGGTTTGAAGTATGATAGAATTATGTCTCAAGAAAAGGAAACGGTCTATTTAGTTGACGGCACTTCGTATATTCACCGGGCCTACCATGCCATAAGGAGCCTTGCCAACTCAAAGGGTTTCCCTACCAACGCCTCCTTAGGCTTCACCAAAATGGTCCTGAAGCTTCTTGCCGACAAGACGCCGGAATATCTTGCCATTGTCTTTGATGCCAGGGGGCCCACTTTCAGACATAAGATGTATGCCGATTATAAGGCCAACCGGCCGCCGATGCCTGATGACATGGCTGCTCAGATCCCCGTCATCAAATCCATCGTTAAAAACCTGAATATCAAGATGATAGAAAGGGAAGGATATGAAGCGGATGATATCATTGGCACCCTGGCCCGGGTGTGTGAAGAAAAGGGTTTACGTGTTGTCATGGTGACAGGGGACAAGGATTTCAGGCAACTCATAACGCCCAATACAGTCATGTTGGATACCATGAAGGACGCGGTCACGGATTATGCATCTCTAAAGGAGGCTTACGGGTTTGAACCGGAAAAGTTTATAGAAGTCATGGGGCTTTCCGGTGATGCCACAGATAATATTCCCGGAGTGCCTGGAGTGGGAGAAAAGACTGCGGTTGATCTTATCAGGCAGTTTGGGTCATTTGGGAGTGTCTTTGAACATGTGGAGGAGATAAAGAAAAAGAAGCTGAAAGAAAATCTTCTGGAATTTCAAGAAAATGCTGTTTTGAGCAAAAAACTGGTAACCATCGATCGGTTTGTGCCTATTGATGAGAATGTTGAGCAACTCAAGGTTGGGAAACCATACGGTGAGGAATTAGCGGAAATCTTTAGGGAACAGGAATTCAGGGGTCTGTGGGATCAATTTGCATCGAGAAGGGAAGGACCAAAGAATTACAGTTTGTGTCTTTCAAAGGAGTCGTTAAGGACCTTGATCAGGCAAATAAGAGAGACGGGCATGGTTTCCATTGATACGGAGACCACCAGCACGAACCCCCTTAAGGCCAAGCTTGTGGGTGTCTCTTTTTCCTGTGAGGAAGGAAAGGCAACATATCTGCCCCTTGCTCACCTTTATCTCGGTGCTCCATCCCAGTTAGATTGGCAGGAAGCCCTTGACATGTTAAGGGATGTTCTGGAAGACAAACAGATTCTAAAGGTGGGCCAGAATATCAAATATGATGCCGAGATTTTAAAGCGACACGGGGTTGCGCTCAATGGAATTCATTTTGACACCATGATTGCATCCTATGTCATCAATCCGGGTCTGCGTCAGCACAACCTGGATTATCTTGCACAGCATTTTCTGAATCATAAGATGATCAGTTATCACGAGGTGGTGGGAAAAGGAAAGAATGCGTGCAATTTTTCTGAGGTAGATGTTGAAAGGGCCATGGCCTATTCCTGTGAAGATGCTGATATCACTTTAAGATTGTGGAAAATTCTTGGTGACAAACTCAAGTCGGAGAAAAATGAGTCCCTTTTTTATGATTTGGAGATGAAGCTCTTGCCTGTTCTCATGGACATGGAGATGACCGGTATTAAAATTGATGCCGGCTTTTTTCAACAGATGTCCACCCGTTTTGCCGGGCAGATGAAGGAGATGGAAAGGGAGATCTTTGATGAGGCTGGCATGGAATTCACCATCAATTCTCCCCAGCAGTTGGGCGAGGTGCTTTTTGAAAAACTCCAGCTCCCGGTTCAAAAAAAGACTGCCAAGACCAAGAGGTATTCAACCGATGTCAAGGTACTTAAGAAGCTTTGCGCCTTTCCACATAAGATGCCCAGGCTGATACTGAGATACAGGACCATTTCAAAGCTTAAATCCACTTATCTCGATGCATTGGTAAAAATGGTCGATCCATCCACGGGAAGGATCCATACGTCCTATAACCAGACTGTTGCGGCAACCGGACGATTGAGCAGCAGCGAGCCCAATCTTCAAAATATCCCCATTCGAGGGAAAGAGGGCAGGGAGATTCGAAAGGGATTTGTGGCCGAAAATGGGCACTATCTTGTATCGGCAGACTACAGCCAGGTAGAACTCAGGGTGTTTGCCCACTATTCTAAGGACCAGGCATTTATGGATGCCTTCAAGCGGGATGAGGATATTCATGCCCGTACTGCATCTGAGATTTTGACCACGGAAAATGGGACTGTCACTTCTGAAATGAGGCGGATTGCAAAGGCCATAAATTTTGGTATCATCTATGGTATGGGACCCCTGAAGCTCAGTGAAGAATTGGGCATTGAGCTCAAGACAGCCAGGGATTATATCAGCGCTTATTATGAGAGGTACCAGGGCGTCGTTAGATACAAGGAGAAAATGATTGATAATGCGCGGAAAAAAGGGTATGTTACGACGCTTTTCAACCGGAGACGGTATCTGCCCGATATTCAGCACAGTAACAACAGGATTCGTTCTGAGGCAGAACGTATGGCCATAAATACTCCCATTCAGGGTACGGCAGCGGATCTGATCAAAAAAGCCATGATTAATATCCACAGGTGGTTAAACCAGAATGGTCTCAGAACCAGGATGCTCCTTCAGGTTCATGATGAGCTTGTTTTTGAGGTGCCGGAGGAAGAACTGGATGCTGTAATACCCATGGTCAGGGAAGAGATGGAAGGGATTTATCCTCTGAGGGTGCCGCTGAAGGTGGATATCAATAAAGGCAGGAATTGGGATGAAGCGCATTGAAGTGACTAAAATGAACTAAAGTGTCTGAAGTGCCTAAAGTTAATGAAAAATTGAGCGGTTGAGTTATGGGATAGCATCACCTAACCGCTCAACGTAACTTCTAAATAAAATAAGTTCTCAATAAGTTCGGGCTATATTAGAAAAAATCCCCCTCAATCCCCCTTTGTAAAAGGGGGAAGTGGTCGGAATGCCCGGGCTTATTGATGATGTTACTCAATAAGTTCGGGAGAAACCTATTATTTGAACAATGAAAAATATAGCAATTAAAAGAAACAAATGGC
>JAUUWD010000343.1 GCA_030589225.1 Desulfobacteraceae bacterium
GAAACTCTTTCCACAGGATGTTAGAAACTTACGTCTTGACAGGTAGCGCTTATGCATACTTTTCCCTTCCCTGCCGTTACTGCTCATAACCAGGGGGACGGATTTAGTACCTATTTGTTCAAATCACATCATGTTTGCGCATCATTTATGCCATAGCCAGATTGAATATTTTAAGGAATTTTTTAAATTTTAAAAGACCTATCAAAAAAAAGACGGAGCAAAGCGACTTCCCCAAATTTTCAATATTCAATAGTCAATTCCGGCTTTGCCGGGTGAACTATTACTTTTCCTAACTCTCTAATATCTTCGGCACCTTAAAGTAACCCTTTTCTCTCACGGGGGCGTTTGACAATAGTGGCTTTGTCTTTTTTGCTTTACCGGGTTTGTCCTCTCGCCAGACATTCTTTACTTCCAATACATGACTCATTGGACGTACCTTCTCCGTATCTAACCCTTTAAGTGTCTCAAAATAATCTAAAATAGAATTCAGGTCTTTCTGGTATATAGCAGCCTCAGAATCATCAAACTTCAACCGTGCAAGTTTTGCCACGTGTGCGACCTCATCTCTGGAAATCTTTTCAGGTCTTTTTAACTCATGCTCGGTGATATTTTCTTGAGTCGACCCATAAATTCTGCTTCCGGCCTTTCGTGTACGAAATCCTGAGCCCAGATTCAACTCTTCAAGATGGGATTTGTCCGCCGGAGACGGAGCCCGGCTCAGCGGACAAACAGCACGTCGGTTTTTAGGGAAAGCAATGACATCTCGAATGGACGGGACACTCAGAATCATTGCAATCATCCTGTCGATACCAAGGGCCACTCCACCGTGGGGCGGAGCGCCATATTCCAATGCCCTGAGAAAAAAGCCGAACTTGGTTTCCACTTCTTCCTTGGTCAAACCAAGGGCCTTAAAAACCTTTTCCTGGGTCTCCATTTTGTGGATACGGATACTCCCACCGCCTAATTCCTCCCCATTTACAACCAGATCATATGCCCTGGAATTGAGGCCCAGCAATTCCTCCATGTTTGTGGGAGAAAAACCGGCTGGATCCGGCATTGTAAATGGATGGTGCTGGGAGCTCACCTTCCCATCCTTGAGTTCGAACAGCGGAAAGTTGCAAACCCACAAAGGGCGGTAGCTGTTCTCAGGGATCAGTTCTAATCTGTCAGCGATGTGGAGTCGAAGACTGCAAAGCACCTCACTGATTAGGTCACGGGAGACATCGGCAATCATTATAAGTACATCACCATCTTCAGCCCCAAAACGCTTCATCAGGCCGTTTTTTTCGGCCCGGGTGAAAAACTGGACGATATTGGATTCCAGGCTCCCGTCGATGACTTTCATCCATGTCATACCTTTGGCCCCGAAGGAGGGCGCGATCTTCATGGAGTATTCATTCTGGAGCACATTTTTACTCAATGCCGCTGCCTGTCCCTTTACGCAGAACCCTTTAATCTGTCCCCCGTTGCTGATGATCTGTCGGAAAACGGAATACCCGGTATCCTGAACAATGTCCGTGACATCCTCAAATGCCATGTCAAAGCGAATGTCCGGCCGATCAGTGCCGTAATGTTCCATGGCCTCTTTATATGTCATCCTGGGAAACGGTCTGGGCAGGTCCTTGCCTCCCAAGGCAAACACCCTGACCGTCAACTCTTCGATGATTTCATAAATGAATTCTTCATCAATAAAAGACGCCTCCAGATCCAGCTGGGTAAACTCAGGTTGCCGGTTAGGTCGCAGGTCTTCATCACGGAAACACCGGGCTATCTGGAAATAGCGGTCAGTACCGCTCATCATAAGGAGTTGCTTAAAGAGCTGGGGGGATTGTGGCAGGGCATAGAATTTACCCTTATGTATCCTGCTTGGCACTAAATAATCCCTGGCTCCCTCCGGGGTGCTCTTGGTAAGAAACGGGGTTTCTATCTCAATAAAATTCAACTGGTCAAGGTACTCCCGGATACATTTGATGATTTGATATCTTTTAATAAGAATTTCCTGCATAGAGGGGCGGCGAAGGTCAAGATATCTGTACTGTAATCGCAGGTCCTCGTCCACGTTTTCAGGACTGGCTTGAATCTCTTCCCCGAATACCATGGCCTTTTCAGAGATCTGGAATGGCAGGTTTTTTGATTTGGAAAATATCACCAGATCGGTTGCGAAAACCTCTACACCACCCGTCTTCAGGTTCGGGTTCTCCGTTCCCTTTTTCCTTATGGCTACCTTTCCCCGGACCTGTATTGCATATTCTTCCCTCAACGTGGCAGCTTTTTTGTAACTGGCCTTATTAATCTGAGGGTTAAAAACCACCTGGGCTATACCGCGAATATCCCGGAGGTGAATGAATAAGACATTACCATGGTCCCGGATGGCGTCCACCCAACCCATAAGCAGGACATCCCGGCCCTCATGGGAAGAGGTTATTTCACCGCAATAGACTCTCTCTTTCCAATCCATAAAAATTACCTGATAGTTATTTTACAAACCTCGTTATTGATACAGCCGCAAAAAGGCACAAAATACACAAAAAGAATTGTGATTATCCATGCCTGTCGAAGCG
The DNA here is from genome assembly GCA_030589225.1 of Desulfobacteraceae bacterium. Taxonomy (GTDB): domain Bacteria; phylum Desulfobacterota; class DSM-4660; order Desulfatiglandales; family Desulfatiglandaceae; genus 4484-190-2. The sequence continues at coordinate 2,562 of JAUUWD010000343.1, forward strand.
GAGCGTAGATCCCGCTGCCGGGGCCCCGCGGAATGCGGGGTAATCCTGTCTAAAACTCCTTTCATTAGGTGAACTACCACCAAAAAAGAACGACCGGCCAAAGGAATCAAGCCGGTTGTCATATAAACGCAATCGACAGGGTTTTGGAACTATAATATCCGCAAAAATAAATATTTCAAGCCTATTTCC
>JAUUWD010000289.1 GCA_030589225.1 Desulfobacteraceae bacterium
TTGAAGATCTAAATAATTCTTTAAGTCCTTTTCGAGCTCAGGATATTGACTGATAAGTTTCATATGTCTATTCTCTATTACTTTCAAATATTCATCATTTATTTTTCTACTGGCTTCTGTTGTAGAAATCTCAGTAAATAAACGATCATTGAAAAATGTTAATTCTTGAACGGTCTTTTCATAATTTCGGTAATGCTCATACCCTTTTCGCATATCCTAAAAGCCCAAGCTTTTGGCAATGATAGATTTCATGATTTCCGTGGTGCCGGCATAAATAGTATGGGCCCGAACATCCCGATACATGCGGCACACAGGATACTCCTCCATATAGCCGTATCCCCCGTGCAATTGAACGCAGTGATAGGCCACACGGTTGGCCATCTCGCAGATCCAGTATTTGGCCATCGATGCCTTTTTGACGATGTTTTTCTTCTTGCAATGGTTGTAGAGAAGATTGTTCATGAATACCCTTCCCAGTTCCACCTCTGTGGCCATCTCCGCAAGCTTGAAGGCATTGTGCTGGAACTTCCCGATAAACTTTCCAAATGCCTTCCTCGTCTTGCAATACTCAATGGTATCGGCCAGCATCACCTCTGCTGCAACCTGGGACATGAGGGTGGCCATAATCCTCTCCTGCTGAAGCTTTTCCATCAAATATTTAAAGGCGGTCCCCTCCTGGCCAAGAAGGTTTGATTGTGGAACACAGCAGTCTTCGAAATAGAGTTCTGCTGTATCCTGGGCATGGCCGCCCATCTTGTTGAGTTTCTTCCCTCTCGAGAACCCGGGGGAATCCTTTTCCACCACAATAAGACTTATACCTTTATGGGCCGGTTGTGCCTTGGTATCTGTCTTGCAAACAACAATGACCAGGTCTGAGCAAATTCCATTAGATATGAATGTCTTTTGTCCATTAATAATATAATCTCCGCCATCTTTGACAGCCGTGGTTGCAACGGCCTGCAGGTCGGAGCCTGTGCCTGGTTCGGTCATAGCGATTGCCGTAACCATATCCCCTGAAACGCATCCAGGAAGCCATCTCTCTTTCTGTTCCTCATTGCCAAAAGAAGCAATATAGGGCACAATAATATCGCTATGAAGAGATATCATCGGGGCATTGGCCCTGGTGCGGCCAAATTCCTCCGTGAGGATAGCGGAATACTCGAATCCTACACCGGAGCCGCCATATTTTTCGTCTGCCCATGGGCATAGGAAACCTTGTTCCCCAAACTTATTCCAGATGTCTCTGGGAACTTCCCTGGTCTTCTCCCACTCCTCCACGTTTGGAGTAATCTCTTTCTCCATAAACTTCCTGACGGCCTGCCGGAAAATTTCATGTTCTTCTGTGTACAATGTCTCAATCATAATTTTCACCTTCCTGGCTATTATTCCGCTCGGCCGAGATCCCCAGAAAAATCAAGGCCGAGCATTTAAGATAGCTTTGTCTATTAAAGGAGACCCCTGTCAACACCGCAAGCAATCAATTTTTCAAATTCCCTGGCAGGCTTAAAAAAAGCCAGGTTATATTTCTCATAAATTGCCTGGATCCGCCCCAATGTGGCTTTCACGCCTTTCTGGCTCACATAACGGGCAGGGCCGTGCCAGCAATCGGGGAAACCGATGCCTAATATGGCGCCGATGTCCATGCTGAAATAGTCTCTCAAGACACCCTCATCCAGACAGAGGAAGGCCTGGTTTACCATGGAAAGCAAGAGCATCTCCTTGGCCTCATCCCGGTCAGGTGTGGGAAGAGAACTGTTGCGAACAATAAACTCCAGAGCCGACTTGTCGGGCTCCATGCCGTTTTTGTAAAAGCAGGGTTTCCCGGCCCCCACATAGCCCGCCTCATACATCTTGCCCACGCTCTCCGGGATTGTGAGCAGATCAGGCTTTCGACTGCTCATAAAACATCCGGCATGATAAACCACATTTCCTCCGGCAGTGCCGTAAACATGCAATGGACCCTGTGGAAAGCCGGCCTCGAGGGCCAGGCGGTCTATTTCCCAGGGATCAAGCCCCATCTCGGCAAGGTAAAATCCTGTCATTACGAACACGCCAAAGGTGCGGCTGGTATAAAATGCAGGCCCGTCCCCCACAACAATGCATGTCTTTCCCTGACGCCGACCAGAGGTCACTGCGGTAGCCAGGGCTGCCTCAGATGTTTTAGGGCCTTGAATCACCTCTAAAAGAGGCATCAAGGGCACTGGAGAAAAATAGTGCATCCCAACCACCTGTTCCGGCCGATTCGATTTTGCTGAGATATCCTCCATCGGTATGGTGGAGGTGTTCGAGGCGAAAATAATATCCGGATTTACATCCTGCACCTGCTTAAGTATCTTTTGCTTTAAATCCAGGTCCTCGAATACGGCTTCAATTACCAGAGGAATGGTTTTCAGTTTCTCGTAGTCCCCGGAGGCGCGGAGGTTATTCATTAGCCGCTCTTTCCGGTCCGGCAGCCAACGGCCCTTTTTTACTAACGGTTCCAGGCCCGCGCCTATCTTTTCTATGGCTGCCTCTGCGGTCGCTTTATCCACATCAATAAGCAATACCTTCATGCCTTTATCCGCGCAGACCTGGGCCACGCCCTGCCCCATTAATCCCGCGCCGATGATGGCTATTTCTTCAGTGGAAAGGGATTTCTTAGGGTTGACCTTGGCAATCTTGGGGGCAATGCCGGTCATGGCAAAAAAGAGATCTATCTTATTCTTTACATTGGGCTCTGTAATGAGAGGGGCGAAATGACGCACTTCGTTTTTGACGGCCTCCTCAAAGGGCAGGTCAAGGCCCTCTTCAATGGCATCCATGGCAGCCTTTAGATAAGGTTTTTCGGGGCATATACAATAACGGGCACGAGCTTTTTTGATAAGCTTCTGCCTTTCATCATTACTCAGCAGGTCAGGTTCTTTCCAATCAGGATCGTAGTTCCTGTTGATAATACCCTGATGTCCTTCAATCCATTTTTCCGCCTCCTGAAGGATCTCATCTTTAGAGACCATGGTCACCAGGCCGGACTTTGAGTAAAACTCCGCGGGCAGAACTTTTCCACCCATGACCACATCCAGAGCAGTCTTGAGCCCCGCAGCCCTCCTGAGGGTTTCAGGTCCCCCGGTGGCGGGAAACAGGCCCACGTTGACCTCAGGGAGACCCATTTTTGATCCGGTGGTTGAAAAAATATGATCACACGTCAATAAGAGAGTCTCAAAACCACCACCCAGGGCCGTCTGACCCGTCAGAACTGCCACAACCGGAAACGGGCTATTTGCCAAATCTGCTAATGTTTCCTGTAGTTTGAGAACAACATGTTTAAGATTGAGCTGGGAGGGATCTTTCATGATCTCCATGAGATTGGCCCCGTCCAAAAAGCTTTTTGCCTTTGCTGACGCGAGCACAACCCCCTTTACGCCATCACTGTTGGCCTTCTCAGTGGCCTTCACAAGGTCTGCGATAAATTGCTCGCCAATGGTG
>JAUUWD010000050.1 GCA_030589225.1 Desulfobacteraceae bacterium
CAATCATTTGTGGGAAAGGTCTTATCCAGTTGAGCCATTACTCCCCCTATGGAAGGGCTTTTTTCAAGGAGGTAGACGTAGTATCCGGAGTCAGCCAGATCAAGGGCGGATTGCATCCCGGCAATCCCGCCCCCAACGACCAAAACAGATCCCCTTAGTTCATCGGGCATAGATCGTCTCCTTTTTATTAAAAGATTAACAGGACTTAGGGCGAATTTAAAATTAATGCGCACATATTATACAGACTGGAGGTTGCTTTTTGTATGGATTTTTATTGCAAAAAGCTACATTATAGTTATAATGTAGTTATATGGCAATTGTTTTTTCGGAAAGGGGTTTTGATTGGATAAAATTAACCTGGATCAGGCAGATTCAAATTTCAGAAAAGAGCTGGCCAGCCAGCCGGGGGGAGAAACAATATCGGCCTGCTTCACGTGCCGTACGTGCACCGCAAGCTGTCCTATTACTGCAGTCAACGATAAGTTCAACCCCCTTCGCATAATACGTATGGCGCTTTATGGTCTTAAGGAGGAAGTTCTTACAAGCGATTTCATATGGCTCTGTTCGAGCTGTTATGCATGCCAAGAGAGATGTCCCCAGGGGGTAAGCATTACCGAGTTTATGACCCTTCTGAAAAATTTAGCCGTTAAAGAGGGAAATATGCCCACTGGGATAAGGGTACAGAGGGACACTATCAAAGGTGAAGGCAGGATATACCCAATAGATGACTTTGACAACAAGAAACGGGCTAAAGTCGCCCTGCCTCCAATACCCACTTCCTGTAATGTGGTGGAAAAACTGTTTCCACCTGTTAGGAACTAACCTATGAAATACGCATTTTTTTTGGGCTGCACTATTCCGGCAAGATCCAGAAATTACGAACTCTCCGCGAGAAAGGTTGCAGACAAACTTGGTATCGAACTGATAGATGTGGAGGAATTTATTTGTTGCGGGTTTCCTATGAAGGCCAGCGACTATAAGTCTGCTGAAATCATGGGTGCTTACAACTTATGCCTGGCCCAGGAAAAGGATTTGGATATATGCGTCTTATGCAGTTCCTGTGCTTCACAATTGACGGAAGTCGCACATAGTCTGTCCGAAGATGGTCCTGACAGGGAGCAGATAAATGACGAATTATCCAGGGCAGGGCTGAAATATGGCGGTGGGGTCAAGGTAAGACACTTTGCTCGCGTCCTACTTGAAGACATTGGAATAGAGAAGGTAAAGGAGCATTTTATAAAAGACCTGAGTGATCTCAAGACAGCTATTCATTATGGATGCCATTACCTAAAGCCTTCTGAAATCTATGATGGTTTTGATGATGTGGAAAACCCGAAATCCATAGAAACTCTGGTAGCGCTGACCGGCGCCAGGGTTATTGACTACCCGGGCAAAAAGCGATGCTGTGGGGGGCCCGTGCTTCCTGTGGAGGAAAATGTGGCCCTGTCTGTGGCAAAAGAGAAACTGGATGATATTGTTGATGCCGGGGCAGATGCCATGTGCCTTGTGTGCCCTTTTTGTTCGGTGATGTATGATGACAATCAGAAAAGCATTGAGTCGGAATTCGGTACAGACTATAATTTACCCGTATTATACTTAACGCAAATACTGGGTTTGGCCATGGGATTTGACAGAAAAGAGTTGGGCCTGAATATTAATGTTGTCAAGACCAAAAAGATCTTATCAAAATTAGGACTTTAAACTTTCCATTCGAACTTGATGGCAGGATAGCAGCATAACAAATCAAATAAGTTCATGGTAAATCTTATTGGCCACTGTCTATTAAAAATAATAGACAGTGGCCTTTTTTTGTCATTTTCAGCCCCTGGCAGGTCCTTCCCTTGACTCCCATCCCTTTTTAGTATATGTTAGCGAATCAGTAATTTCCCCATTGAGTGGAGTGTCAATAAACCGACGACGGAATAAACACTGTGAATGCTGCTAAAAGGAGACGCCAAATGGAAAAACCGTTCAAGCTTAAGGCATATGGCTTTCAAGGAAATATAAAAAGACAGTTTTCAACGGAAAGGGAAGCACGGGTTTTTGCTGGGCTTATGATTGAGAAGTTTCCTAACCTGCTATTCGAAGTCCACGGTGAAAAGAGAATTGGATTAGAGCGCAGAACTGGTGCACGTAGAAGGGGCCGAGACCGGAGAAGTGGTTTTGAACGCCGAAGTGCAGATCTCAGGAGAGATGAAGATCATTCCTTAATTGAGGTGGAACTCGGTATCCGGTAGTGAGTACTGGTTTAGAGTAATATTTTTCATTTTTTATATTCTCGGTTAAGTCGTTACTTAACAAAGAGTCATTATAATTACTTCTCATTTCACTTAGATGGCAGGATCGCAGCTTAAGACTATTCCTAAAGAAATCAATAATTTACCAAGAATATTTTTAAAATTAAAAATACTTACTCAATATTCCTTGAGTAAGCCGATCCATTAAGTTTACGGTTTGGCAACCTCCCATTTGGCAGGAAGTACGAAAATGGACAATGGGGAATTATCCCTGAAGATCAAAAGAGGGTCGAAAAGGCCGGTAAAATGTTCATTGCCGGTGAGAAGATGAACATTATCTCCAAGCGTGTAGGCATTGCCAAACCTCAGCTTTATAAAATTTTCAATAAGGTTTCAGGTGATAAATGGGAGGTTAATTTTAAGTCAAAAATCGCTGGCATAGATGAGAAAATAACCTTTAAAATCCCACCATTGTTATCAAAGGAAATGATCAAAGCAGTTCATGAAAGGGCTGGTACTAATGCGACATTGCATCATGGACAGAGGAAGAATAAATATCTTTTGGGACGAATGATATTTTGCGGTCATTGTTCATATGCAATGAGCGGGGGAACTTTCGATCAAAAATATCGATACTATTTGCATATGAGAGAGTCGGGCAACAGGGTCATCGATTGCGGTCATTTTAAAAGGATAAAAGCAGATGTGATTGAAGGCCCTGTGATGAATGATATCTTTGATCTCTTTGGTGACAGGAAACGGATTGAGCAAACTATGCGAACGGCTTCAACAGATTTGGGTTTAGCAAAGAAGCTTGAGAGTCAAATTACTAAGTGGGAAAAAGAAATTAGGAAAATATCCAAAGATGAAGAAAAGCTGGTTGAAGCTGTCCTGGATAACATACTCACTAAAAACGTAATAAAGAAAAAGATGGATGAGTTTTCAATAAGGAAAGAATCCATTGCCAGTGATATTCAGATAGCAAAAAGGAAACTTGAACAGATTGCAACTGAAGAGGAATTGCACGGACGCAGCGAGCAGATAAAAAGGAGGATCGAAAGGTCATTTCTTACCAGCGATCATAGGCTGAAGGAAATGAGTTTTAATGAAAAAAGGGAACTCTTACAATCGCTTTTTAATGGCAAGGACCCAGAAGGCAGGCGATATGGAGTTTATCTGGAAAAACGTACAACCCATTGGTTTTATAAGATAAAAGGGAATTTTCAAGAAATAGTTGGATCTATTAAATTAGACAGGAAATTAGATATAGGAAGTCAAGACCAAGAAGCTGTTAAGTAAGTATTTTGAATAGCGTTACTGAATGTTACGAGCTGAGAGTTGCGTGTTGAAAGTTGAAGCGAATTTGATCCGCAGCCGCTTAGGAGGCTGTCTGAGAATGAGATATTTTTTCCAAGATCAAGGAAGGCGAAAATTATAACCACAGGAATACATTTAAGTATTTCGAGGATTATAATTTGAGCCTGACGCAGAGATTGGGGAAAATAGCCATTCTCGGGCAGCTTCCTAGATGTCACTTGACAACTGATCCAGTATTCTGCTCCTCAGTTCATCAAACTTTCTTGCAATAAGATTTTCAAATTCTTTTCCAAAGAACCGGCGGTTCGCCTGCAAATACCATTTCACGCTGTCCCAATAGTCCTGCAGTGCTTGAGAATCATTTATTGTTCTAAGAATGCCATCAATTTCAGAGAGCTTATCTCTCTTTAAACTGTCCTTCCGCAATTCGTACAGATCATCCAGCCTGTGCTTCTGTTCATCGGATAAGCCTATATCCCAGGACCGCTCAAGAAGGTCATTCACTAAATTGCTGAGTTCTTCAAAATCTCTTATGAGATCCATTTGCTTTTTTGCCTGGTTTAATGTCATGTCCGAAATTTCTGCCAGCCTTTTTTCAAATGCTTTTTCAAGTTGCAGTTCGTAATCTTCGGTATAGAAAGGGCGTTTTCTTAGAGATCGTAGACCATAGTGATAATAATTTTTTAGCTGCTCCGCGTTGTCAATGGTGGCCATATAAGAAATTTTTTGGGAGATATTTACACGGTCCTGGAAATCAACGGAAAGGACGTTAGGAAGGGTTTCTTTTTTTAGGAGAATCCCTGTTTTGACCTTAAATAGATGGTTTATATTATACTCATTATAAACAAGCCTTTCTAAGGGGACCGTGTTAAGAAAGTCATTGACGGCCTCATATCGCTTTTCAATTATTTTGCTCATGCCCAAAAAATTTATCCGAACTGGCATTCCATTTGGCTTAAACTGCCTGGTTCCCAGCAAGCTCAATAAAAGGAGTTTAATCTGATTTTCATAGCTAAGGTATCCAGTCACCTTCTCATATCCAAAAATACGGACCCTATCATCAACAAGCTGGTTCAGGATAAAGTGCCTTGTCTCCTCTGCCAGGTTTTGGAGGGTATTGTAAATACGAAAGGCCTCAAAAACTTCCTTTTCAAAAGTGGAGTATCCGATGCTGGAAAACTTCCGTTTTTTGTAAATGAATTTCATGGGGACTTTTAGCATAAGGTTTACAAGGTCAAGAAATTCAACGTATCTGATGCCCTGTAATCTGAAAAGACGCTCCATTGCAAAGATCATTTTACCGGATCGGATGGACTTCGATTTTCCAATTTGTTTCCACTCTTTCGATTCCAAATAATCTGTTTGTGTAACTCCATCGGGCAGCCCTTTCAACTGATAATTTTCAAGGGCATAGAACAATTTCCCTTTCTGGTCATAAATCTTATTGAGTTCTGATTCGAGGGTTGTTTCGCCATCAATAATTTTCTGGCACAGGGTTCTTGTCCGGAACAGCCAGTCGGCAAGGTCTTCAAGCATCAGATCTTCCCTGATCGCAGATAACATTATAAAAGAGAATACGAAAAATGCATCACAGAGGTCATTATCCTTTGAATCAATAACACCCTGTAAGGCAGAAAAGGACAATTCCCCACGTACTATGTGATGGAGAAGGCTGTGGTGTCTTACCAGGAAGATCAGATAGGCTTCTCCTTTCTCATCAAGCTGATATTTTCTGGCAATTTTTTCTTTTTTAAGGATGAGGGCCCCAGCGTGGGCAAAACTTGTAGGATGGATGTCGCTTTTATATTTTTCCCTGAGGAGCGGGATCCTTCCAAGATCCTGGAAAACAAATGACCTGGTGAGGGCATCAAACAGAGTTCTATTCTGGCTCAAACGCTCAACAATTCCTTCCAGGGTTTCTATCTGCGATTCACTCACTCCGATAATGCCCGCTGCCATGGGTCCGAACTCCCTCTGGGCCAAAGTGTGCAAAAGACGGATGTCCTGGAAACTCTCCCTATCATGCCTGATCAGGGCCTGGAACTTCCTTACAGAAGCAATGACATAATGGGTAATGGGTGACTTCAGGTACAGGTGCCACGATAGGTCCAGGTCTTCAAGTGTTGTAAATTCGGGGAGGATAAAATCCAAAATTGATGGTGCGTGCCTGTAAAGCAGGTCAATATTTGTGTAGATTTCCTCCGGATGGAAAATGACAGCGAGGAAGTTTGATCTCAAGTATTCCCTCAAATCCTGGACTCTTTGAAACCATCGCCTCTGCCGAGCCGGCAATTTCGGGGCAGAATCTGGCTGATCAAGGAGTCTCCGATGGTTCCTGTAAAAGCTCTCCAGATTGGAAAACAGGCTATCCACGGTTTTTAGATCCTCGATTGAGATTTCCGATATAAAGAGTCTGGCTAACTTTTTTGTCAGGGATTCAAGCTGTTCAATATCCCTATTCATATCCATACAGGCAATTTCCAGGTCCTGTGTTTCAGGGTCTACTCTTAACTGAAAGCCTGTGCCCAAAATAAATGAGGTCTTGTTCTGGTACAGTTTTTCGCTAAATAGCCTGAGAATGGGGAGATCGAGGTAATCAATATTAATAGCCCTGGCCTCCAGTTCGACCTTCTTTACACGATCGGCGATTTCCCCGGCCTCAACGTCGGCCAGAACAGGGTTAAAGTTGATGATCTTACCGCGGATCAGATTTACAGTGATCCAGAGGAGGATGAACACATTCTGGCTTTCCATTTTTTCGAAAAGATGACTTGTTCCGTGAAACTCGATGTCAAGAAATTTTCTATAGAATGCGGGTAGCTGCAAAGGATCAAACTTAAGATACATCTCCTCAAACTGTTCGATGGTATTCACGAGTTGTATAACATTCTCTATCCTGGACAACTTTTGATCGTCATAGTCAGCCAGGGACTCTTTTTCCATCTGCGCCTTTTGTCTGAGTTCGTACCAGTTGTCGAGAAATTCAAAGTGATTCGTCATTTTGAGAAGCTTACGGACGATCTTGTTGTGTATGCCCCCGAGGGAGTGTATCTTTTCGTCCATAAGCCTTTCCCAATCGAGCGCTCGATTGGTGACAACTCTTATGGTAGACTCATAGAGATTGAAAAGCTCGGCTAACTCTTCCTGTGTCCCTTCAGAACCCCTGGCGGCTTTCGTCTCAGCCATGGTCATTAAAAGGCAGTACCGGAGCAAGTTAAGGGCATCTTGTGGTTCATATGTTCTGGCCAAATCTGAAACCGGTTTCAGGGCCTTCTCACTCATTTTTCCGGATAGGGTTCGGCCCAGGGGTGTATGGCCTAAAACCATATGGACAATTTCCTTTAACTCATTGTGTTGAAACCCGAAGTATGTAAGGGCCTCAAGGTTTTTAATGACCCTGGTTGTCGATCCTTCAATCCGGCCGGGGTTCAGGTACTCCCTTATCTTTTCCAGCCTGTTGATTTTGGTTAGAAGTTTGAGAACCTGGTTTACGGCGGAAAATCTTCTGTTCCTGTTCTCCAGGGGCTGCCTCAAGAGGTCAACATAGAATTGAGGTAGTCCTTTGTATTTTCCCTCTTTTAATTCGCCTATCACTCGAAGTGTTCTGATTACATATTCAAACGAATCCTTATAATCGGCCAGATAGTCTGTTGAGGTGCCGGTAAGCCTTGATGCTCTTACATCCTGTATGACCTTTGATACGGTGGTTTTCAGAGGCTTCTTTTGCCCCAGATAGATCAGCATGTAATTTGGGTCGTAATCGGTAAATGAGAATCTTTTTTCCCAGCCCCCTTTTACTGATGGGGGAACCAGGGGCATCAGGAATATCCTCTCAAAATAAACGGAAAGAAGGCTGGACCATGTTTTTTCCTGATCACTCAAAAAGGGCCAGTCAGTAAGCTGAAAATTCTTATAGGGTAGCTTCTCTATATGCTCAAGGGTCATGTCTTCCAACTGTTTCCCTTCAAGCAGTTCATTTATGACTTCCTGTTCCACATAAAGACCGCTTAGATACTTCTGAAAGTCGAAGATGTTGACCTGAAGGGAGTGGTTTTTTATCCTGTACTTCTTCCTGGTTTTGAAGACATGGTAGAATAAAGCAAATTTTTTTTCTTCCTGGGGCGTTTTGAAGATGAGCTTTGTCGTTTGATTGGTTTTTGAGGTATAATGGTTTGTAATGATAAAGATTTCGCCGTCCGGTTTCAGGCAATTGAAGGCCCGCCAAAGGATATAGAGGGCATACTGCTCCAGGCGTTTCTTGGAAATCATTTCCTGGGAAAGGGTGGTGAATCTTTCCATGAGAATGATTTCATAAAGATCCCTCGTAAGGATCACCAGATCCAGGGTCTGGTTCATGTCTTTCAATTTTTCGAGTGAGTCCAAGACTTCAAAACGATGCTCTTTAAAGCGGAAGGAAAGCTCCTGGGCGATTAAATCGTCCTGGTGGGCTATTAAGCCGATAGAATGGTGTTCCGTAAAATACTTTTTCTTATGAAACCCCACTATCTTAGTGATTTCATCAACCTTGGATTTGATGTGGGTGAGTGTACTGGACACCAGATGAGAGGGAATCATATAATAAGGCTTCCCAAGACTTGAAAACCTTATTAATAAGCCAATTTTTTTATATATATTATTGAGTTTTTTGTGGTGTTGCCTGATATCTTCGGGATTATCCAGGGTGATGGACTGGAGAAGTTGGACGTCATTCGGCTCTAACCGTTCGTAGGCTTCAAAAAGGCCGAATCCGTAAGCATTTCCGCCAAACCTGCTCTGGATGTGGGTAGGGTGTTTCAGGGCTGGAAAGGTCCCCAAAGGGATATCTGCCGGATTGATCCCCAGGTTTTCGAACTCATCCGGTTTTATGAATTCAAAAGTATCTTCCTGCCAGGAGATTTCTGTGGGAAAGACGTCGGTGGGATCCATCTGAATTCCAGGATTCAGGAAAGCCTTAGTGATGGTTTCGTAAAAAGTCATTTCGCCCGTCATTGCGAGGAGCGAAGCGACGAAGCAATCTCCTGATTTCAAGCTGTTACAGCCCATGAGATTGCTTCCCTACGCTCGCAATGACATCAGGAGGGACTTTTTACGAGTCCTTCCTTATTGATATTAATAAAGATTTTAGAGCCAGCGTTTGCGCCTTTTGTAAGACTTCACGTCTTTATAGGACTTGAGCG
>JAUUWD010000066.1 GCA_030589225.1 Desulfobacteraceae bacterium
AATAGGTTTGCCACCTCAATGGGACACATCATTTCCTTAATACGCGAATGTCCCATCATTACGTCTCGCACGACCTCTTCGGGTGTTATTCCGCGCTGTTCGGCTTGAGCGGGGATCTGATTCAAGGCCAGTGGTGTTCTCACAAATCCGGTGCTCAAGGTGAAAGAACGGACATTTCCATCTCCTTCGGCAGAAATTGATTGGCTCAAAGCCTTCAACCCGAACTTGGTGATGTTGTAAACCGGTTTATTAATTGTGCAGATATGTGCATGGACCGAGGCCATATTGCCGATAACGCCTGTCCCATCACTGCTTTTCTTCATATGCGGGATAGTTAGTTTGGAAAGGTAAAATGGAGCCCGAAGCATTAGTCTTTGCATCAGGTCATATTTCTCCATGGGAAAATTTTCCACAGGATCGATGTGCTGGATACCCGCTATGTTAACCAGGTATTTGACTGTTCCCAGCTTGGCAGACTCTGCCACGGCATGCTCAATATCCTCATCTTTGGTCAGATCAGTTTTGATAAAGGCCATCTGACCGCCCATCTCACGGGCCATTTTCTGAGTTTTTCCCCCTTCCTCTTCGTTGATGTCAAGACCCACTACCATCAAGTTATTTGCGGCCGCGGCAATAACCGTGTCACTCCCAATCCCGGTGCCGGCGCCGGTTACAATGCAGACGTTGTCTCCATTAAAATTTTCATCCTCTAAAACCAGTATTTCTTCTCGCTTTATATCCGGCTCATTGATATCCACCTTTTCCTCCTCCCTTAATCCTTTTAGAATAGCACTACTTAAACATACTTTTAGCGCTTATGAAAACTTTTATTGGATCACCATAATTTCATTATTCTACTATTACAAGCGTTTTAACCCAGCAATTTCCGTGGCATGATTTTTCCTCATAACAAAAAAATGATACCTGGACAAACTGCGCATAGATAGGGTCCATCCAAAGACTCCCAGGGGAAGTATGGAATTTGAGGGCTTTCTTATGCCTTCTTGGTCATCTCATCATATAAACCCCGTTTGTCAATTACTCTTTTTGCCTTAAATTCAGTCCTTTCCAGCGTGCCGGACTCCACCATCTGAACGACTGTCCTAAGGCCGTTCGCTCTTAATTGTGCCTCAAGTTCTTCCTTCAACCCGGGAATATGGGCCGGGTCAACTTCAGGAGTAAATTCTGCCTGGACAATCATCGCATCCATGGTCTTTTCCCTGGTAATAATGATGCGATATTCATCACCAAATCCCTTGATACTTCTTATAACATCTTCTATTGCACTGGGATATACATTCTCCCCTCTCACCACAAACATGTCATCTGCCCGCCCGTATATCCCCTTAGGCAACCGTGGGTAGGTTCTACCGCAAGGACATGGATCATCGACCCACATGGAAATGTCTCCCGACCAAAATCGGATCATTGGTTGGGACGTGCGCTCCAAATGGGTATACACGGTCGCCCCTTCAGTGCCATATGGCACCCTTTCTTTTGTTTTTGGATCCACCAGTTCTGCATAAACAACATCCTGCCAAAGATGCATCCCTTGCCTGTATTCACACTCACAGTCAGACATCCATGGTGTCATTTCCGCTGTAGAACCGGAATCTATACATATTCCTCCATAGGTCTCTTCAATCCGTCTCTTGGTTGATGGGACACCTGCGCCAGGCTCACCCGAGAAAAAGAGAATCCTGAAACTAAAATCCTTTTTTGGGTCCAAGCCCTTTCCCTTGGCCTTTTCAGCCAGGTAAAGGCTGTAAGAAGGTGTCCCATAAAAGACTGTGGGCCTTACCTCTTTCATCCATTCAAGGGCCCTGTCGGATTGACCTGCAACGCCAGCACCAAAAGGAAATGCAGTGGCTCCAAGACGTTCGGATCCCGCCAATACGCCCCAGCTTCCCCAGTATAGACTGAAAAAAGATCCTATGAAAACAATATCATCCTGACGCATCCCAAAGCCCCACATGAATCTTGCATGGGCTTCGGCAATACGTTCCATATCTCCTTTGCTTATTCCAAAGGCTGTTGGTTTTCCTGTAGTGCCGGATGTCCCCTGGACCCTTGCAAGATCAGCACTGGATACACACAGGTTGCTGCCAAAGGGAGGGTTTTCCATCTGATCCTGGCGAATTTCATCTTTTTTCACAAAAGGGATATGCTCAAAATCTTCCAGGGATCGAATATCTTCAGGTCCTATTCCGGCTTTGTCCCATTTCTTCTTATAAAAAGGAGAGTTTTCATAGGCGTATTTAAGCTGCGCCTGAAGTTTGGGCAGGATGACCTTCTGGTCTCTTTCGTCAGGATCCATTGTCTCTAATTCTTTATTCCAATATACCGAATCAGGAGAGGGAATATACGAACGATCATATTTTGGCGGCCATTCTATTGACATAGCAATATCTCCATATTTTTTTATTTATTTGATTTCTCAAAGAAAACAAGTAGCGCCCACATTGAGTTTCAGGATAGGGCATGACAAAAGGTCAACTATTACTCCTTCCCGCTTTAATGGATACCAATTCGTGAATTGAGGATACGATCTCGTTACTTGTTGTTCCTGGTGTAAATATTCCATCAAATCCTATATCTTTTAGCCTTAAAGTATCCGCAGGCGGAAATACACCTCCCATCAAAAATGCAACGTTGTCCTTAAAGCCCTTCTCCTTTGCTTCCTCAATAAGCGGAATCCCAAGAGTTAGGTGTGCACCTCCTAATGAACTTACCCCCACCACATCCACACCTTCTTGAATCGCAGAGCTGATGATCTCTTTAGGAAGTGCATTGCCGATGTAGACGACCTCCATCCCGGCATTACTTAGTCCTTTAGCTACTGTTATTATCCCTCTACTGTGGACATCTAGCCCAAGCTTTGATAAAAGCACCTTGATTTTTCCCGGCATCTTTTCCTTATACCTCCTTACATATTTCCTCGACTGAATAAATGTTTCGGAAATTGTACAACTTACCAGAGTGCAGGCGGCTTCCATAAGCCATATGCCTCTTTAAACACCTTGAACAATTCTCCTTCAGTACAGCGGGCCCTGGCACACTCTACACTATAAGGAAGAATGTTCCTTCTCTTTGTGCAGGCCTCTTTAAGCCCGGCAAGGGCCTTATTCACTTTTTCATTATTCCTGTTCATTCTTAATCTTTCCAATTTTTCCCTTTGCCTTTTTTCAACTCCTTCAGGGTACCGAAAGACATTTATAGCCGGTGTTTCAGCGTCAGACTTATAGGCATTATAGGCAACAACCTTAATCTCTCCATCTTCAATATCTCTCTGTTGATTGGAAAAATAAGTAGCAATTTTCTTGTGTAACTTACCGCTCTCAATGGCTGCCACATAACCGCCTCCCCTCTCGATTTCATCCACCTCATCAAGGATCCTTTTTTCAATATCATCGGTTAAAGCCTCTACAAAGAAGGACCCACCCAAAGGGTCCACCACATCAGTAATGCCTGTCTCTTCCTGGATAATTTGCTGGGTTCTCAAGGAGAGCAAGGCTGCTTCTTCTGTGGGAACAGAATAGGCCTCATCATATGAATCCACATGCAAGGATTGGACACCTCCGAACACGGCTGCCAATGCATGATATGCCGATCTTATAATATTATTTAAAGGTTCTTGCTGGATCAGCGAGACCCCTGAAGTCTGGACATGGCACCTCATCCACATGGACCGTGGATTCTTTGCATTGAACCTGTGTTTCATTATCTTATACCACAGCCTTCTGACCGCTCTTAATCTCGCAATTTCCTCGAAAAAATCACTGGCAGGAGACCAGAAAAATGCCAGTCTGTCCGCTATGGTGTCCACATCGTGGCCCCTGCTTACCATCTCGTCTATAGTTTCAATACCATTTGCCACAGCCACAGCCATTTCAGTAACACCGGAAGTCCCAAATTCCCGCAAATTATATCCGTTCAGTGTAATAAAATTCCATTGCGGTACATTTTTCCTGATAAATTCGATATTATCACATTGGATCCGGAAACAGTCTTTAGGGGGCATATACTCAGGTCCGCTTCGAATCAACTCTTCCAGGGTTACATCATTTTGCACACTACCACGTAGTTTATCCCAGGGGATGCCCCGTTCTTCTGCAAGGACCAAAAACATGGGGAACAATATAGCGGTATTGGACGGATAATGAGTGACGATCGAAATGGTCACCTCGTCAAGAGGTATGTCTTTGAATATCAAACCCATATCTTCCACCGAATCCACACACACACCGGACATGCCAACTTGCCCTTGGGATAGAGGATCATCAGAATCATACATCTGGATGGTGGGGATATCGAATAGAATATTCAGGCCCGTTGCTCCATGGTCAAGCATGAATCTTATTCGTTCGTTAGTGTCCTCGGGAGAACCAAACCCTGTTAACTGGCGCATGGTAAATTCCCTGCCGCGATACATGTTTGCGTGAATGCCCCTTGCAAAAGGCTTCTGGCCGGAATTGCCCAGATCTTCCTGGTAATCAAAATCCGGATTTGACAATGGCGTATAAAGCATTGCCCTTGGAATATCAGAACCCAGAACTGTGCGGGGTGTTTTCATCCAATTTTCTCGGTCTTTTTCACGAACCGTTGAATGCATCCATTGTTCAAACTGCCGTTGTATTCTTGTCAGGGCCTCAGAGTTATATAAAGGCACACGTTTTCTGCCTGACGATTTTTCATGCAGGATCTCCTTCGTGGTCTTCTCTTTTTTATTCATATTTAGTATTCTCCTCGTGCCTTTCTTATATTGGTCTTTTTATGCAGCTTTATATAACCAAAACGTTCAAGTCTATGAACTGATATTATCAGTATATCAGAAAGGAAAAAGTGTCAAGGTTGTTTTTTTACAATACGGAATTCATCGCACGAATGATTGATGTATAGATTAAGAGCCTATTGAAAATTATTTATTTATATTATAATTTCAATATATTATATCCTATGAGAGCATCGCCTTAGCAATTTTTCACAACAGTAAGGATTGAAATTCAATCAAGAATAAATATATGATTTGAAAACAACAACCTGATATGATCAATTATATTGACATATTATCGAAATTTAATTATACTCCGGCTAACTGATTCGAGGTCGAAGAAATGCTTACCCGTCTTCAACATAAAAGGTTGTCAGATGAAATCGCTGATCAGATTGTAGGGCTTATCAAGAATGGCAAGCTCAAACCGGGGGATTCACTCCCATCAGAGCGGGAAATGACAAATAGCTTGGGCGTGAGCGCTCCCCCTTTACGAGAAGGACTGAAAATTCTTGAAACAATGGGTTTTATAGAAATCCAGCCTAGACGGAAAATCGTTGTAAAATCAATTGCAGGTACTGTTCTTCATGATCCCCTCACCAAGGTTGTTGAAGGCGATCTGGATATGGTGATACAGCTCCTAGAAGTTCGAAAAATATTAGAATCCTGGGCTGCTTCTAAGGCGAGTCAACTCGCTACCGATAAAGAAATTGAGCATTTAGAGGAGGTTTATCAGGAATTGAAAAAGGACTTCGAAATGGATCAATTGGGGGTCGACGCTGATGCGAGGTTCCATTTAGCTGTTTATCAGGCTGCACAGAATACGATATTATCTCATATCGGGTCAACGCTATTCGACCTGTTGTGGCAGACGCAAAAGGTCATAAGAAAAACCATGTTTAAAGAGGATATAAACAAACAACGCTTGCTGGAACAACATTCTGCAATCCTCCAGGCCATCAAAGAAAGAAACCCACGAAAGGCCCGGGCAGCGATTTTGACCCATCTGGATTTTGCTGAAAAAAAGATTATAGAGCTAACATCATCAAATTAGGGGGCGAAAAGAATCACGACGCACTTTTTGTTCCCTTACTATTTTATGGCCAACTCGCTATCCGCCCGTCTTAATTGACAGAAAAAAGTGCAGCAATATAAGAAGTGCCTCCGCATTTTTTTAAGTCCCGTTTACAAAAGATTCCCCATGACCTACAAAAAAAAATCCCAATTCCATGATTCCCACCGCTGGTTGGTCTTTGGTTTACTCTCCTCGGTCTACTTTCTTGTTTACTTTCACCGGGTCTCCATTTCGGTGATCGCGCACGATCTCTTGACCGCCTTCCAGACCCATGCCACGGCATTGGGATTCATGTCCTCCATGTATTTTTATCTTTACGCACTGGAGCAACCTCTTGTGGGCTATCTGTCCGATCGTCTCGGCCCGCGACGGGTTGTGGGATTCTGGTCTTTGGCCGCAGCCTTGGGTTGTGTCCTGTTCGGGTTAGCCCCAAGCATTGGCTGGGCCGCGGCAGGCCGAGCACTCATCGGTCTTGGGGTGGGCGGCGTTTATGTCCCGGCCATGAAGGCCTTATCACAGTGGTTCCGAAGAAAGGAATTTGCCACCATGACCGGACTGCTGCTGGCTTCAGGTAATCTGGGGGCGATCATGGCTACCACGCCTCTGGCGTGGATGGCCAATACATGGGGATGGAGATCGAGCTTCTTGATCATCGGCGGAGTTACGCTTGTACTTGCCTTTGCCACCCTGCTGCTTATCCGGGATCATGAAGAAACGGTTGAATCAATGCATAAGGAACCCGCCTCAGCGGGTGAACAAGCCGGGACTCTTAAAGGATCTGCCCCCCAGGTTCTTACCTCCTTGCGATTCTGGATCCTGGCGGCAATTTTCTTCGGATCCTTCGGGTCCTATCTTACTTTCCAGGGCCTATGGGCCACACCATTCCTTATGACTACTCTCAATTTGGATCGTCTGCAAGCGGCCGGGCTCAACATGCTTGGTCCCATTGGATTTATAGTTGGCGCCCCTTTGACGGGATGGCTTTCAGACAAAGTCTTTCACAACAAGGCCCATATACTTATTTGTATTTTGGCCATGACGACAGGCATATGGGTAGGTCTCACGTTTGGGGTTCATGCACTGGGAAGGGGAGGCATAATCCCTTTGTTGCTTTTTATGGGAGGCGCCACTGGAGGATTAGGCACCATCCTTTGGGCATTAGTGCGGGAGACCACCCCCGACCCCATCCTGGGACTCACCACAGGCCTCCTCAATCCATCGCCCTTCCTCGGCGCGGCTATTCTACAGGTATGGACTGGGACCATACTTGACCATGTTGGTCGTGTGGATGGCATTTATCCGCCCGCGGCTTACAGGAACGCATTCATGGTGTGCCTTGTGATTATTGCCTGTTGCCTGATCCTTTGCACAACCCTGAGGCGATATCTGTCCGCAAGTGATTGAGAGGATGTAACTTTTCACCGCCCGTTCGCCTTGCTCTCTTGAGACGCAAAGAACGTTGAGTTAAATCAGTTTATTTTCCGCTATTTTCTTTTCTCTGCGGCCTCGGCGTCTTTGCGGTTAACTATTACGATAGGACTCTCATCTCAACCAGGAAACAAGTCGGACTTTTCTATGGCAGCAGCTATAAAACCACTCAGGCTGTTGAGCAGCAAAAGGTCTTCCTTGCGGGAGCTGTCATAAGGCCCCCGGCGTGAGTCAACGTAGATGGCGCCCCTGGTTTTTTTGTTAATTATCATGTTGACACACAAGACAGATCTGATCTGCAAGGTATCCATACTCTCCAGGGGTTCAGGCTGAGCTTC
>JAUUWD010000118.1 GCA_030589225.1 Desulfobacteraceae bacterium
GATTAGCTTGTAATCATTCTGCTGGAGTTTTTTACTTTTTTTGATAACCTCAACATATATTCTCTCTATGAATTCGGCATTTATTAGCCGTGTTGAGTTCTTTCTGACCCTTTTAAGGAGTTCTCCCTCCCTTTCGCTGTCTTCAATCTGGGATTTAAACTTCTTAGCCATAAGGACCAGCTCCATCCTATCGCTTAAAAGTTTCAGGATCTTGGAATCACTGAGGTCAATTTTTTTTCTGATTTCTTCCAGACTCATATTTCACCTCCCCATGTTCTAAACAGAAACACAATGCCCTTCTTGATAAATACAAAACTACTGCATGGATCTTTGCTAATTGAATTCTTTCAGCATCATCTCTAGTTCTTGTATGGCTATTTCTTCCACAACCGCGTAGCCTATTCCACGAAGCAACACAAAATTTACTCTACCCCCTATCCTTTTTTTGTCTTTTTTCAAAGCATCAATCATCCTGTCTCCATCAAGTTCAAGTCTTGTTGGGAGTTTCAGATTCTTGAGAAGTCCCTCAATCCTTTCTGCATCTTCAACCGGTAGGTGGCCCCTTTTTACAGAAAGCGCTGAAGCCGCTACCATCCCTACGCTAACAGCCTCTCCATGAGCAACACCTGTTACTTTTTCAATCGCATGTCCGAATGTATGCCCAAAATTGAGCTTCCTGCGCTCCCCCTTTTCCTTTTCGTCCCTGTTTACAATTGATGACTTTATGAGGATCGAATCATATACAAGCTTCTCCATCACCTCGGTATCCAGCTCGACCGTCTTTTCATAATGTTTTTCAAGATAGCAAAAAAGATCAAAATCACCTATGACGGCATGCTTTACTATCTCGGAAACACCACATAGAATTTCTCTTTTCGGTAGTGTTTTCAAGAGATTCATGTCACAGATAACAAATTCGGGTTGATTAAAAACCCCCACCATATTTTTATATCCACCAAAATTCACGCCGTTCTTGCCGCCGACACTGGCATCTGCATGCGAAAGCAATGTTGAGGAGACAAACCCGAACCTTACGCCGCGCAGATAGGTTGACGCGACAAAACCTGCAATATCGCAGACAATACCCCCGCCGATCCCCACGATAAAGGACGAACGGTCAGCCTCAAGCTGTACAAGCTTTCCGTAAATATCCCGAACAGTATCCAGGTTTTTTATCTTTTCACCAGTACCGATCTCTATGACATCATAGGGAGGAAAATCTTTTTGATAATAGTGACTCACATTGGTATCCGTGATGATCACCACTTTCTCTGCAGTAACATATCTTTCGAGATTTCGAAGATTCTCTCCGATTATTATTTTCGAATCACCTGTAATGCCATGTATCTCAAGGACTCTCACTATATTTTCCCTTGATTATTGAGAAACAACCTAATTCCTGTCTCCATTGCCTTTGTTGATTTCATTCATATAGGAACGTAGCAACTGTAACTTCCTCATTAGGTCTTTAAACATATCCGAGGGCATGGCCTGATCCTTATCGCATAAGGCCTCACACGGATTATAGTGTACTTCAATGATGATGCCATCTGCTCCGACTGCCATAGCAGCAAGGCTCATGGGTTCAATGATACTTAATCTACCCGTTCCATGAGAAGGATCCACAATAATGGGAAGGTGAGAGACTTCCTTGACTGAGGGCACAATGCCTAGATCCAGGGTGTTCCTGGTGTAAGTCTCAAATGTCCTTATCCCTCTTTCACAGAGGATGACGTTGGGGTTTCCACCTGCAAGAATGTATTCAGCGCAATTAAGCCATTCCTTAAGGGTTGAATACATCCCCCTTTTAAGAAGCACAGGCTTGTCAACCTTTCCAACCTCCTTAAGGAGAGAAAAATTCTGCATGTTTCTGGTGCCGATCTGAAGAATATCTGCATATTCGCATACCCAGGATACATCACGAGTATCAGTCACTTCAGTCACTATCGGGAGCCCTGTCTCTCTCTTTGCCTTCTCAAGGATTTTTAATCCTTTGAGGCCAAGCCCCTGAAAGTCGTACGGTGAAGTTCTTGGTTTAAAGGCCCCGCCCCTGAGCATATTGGCCCCCGCCTCCTTCACCTTCTGGGCTGTTTTTATGGTTTGCTCCTCACTCTCCACACTGCAAGGACCGGCAATCACCACGAAATCTTCACCGACCTTCACATTATCCACCGTGATGACTGTTCTTTTATTGTTGTCACCATTTAAGGATGCAAGTTTTAGATTATTCATCGTGCACCAATCTCCTTTGCTTGGGTTGATTTCCAATCCTATGGTACGTCATTCCCTCAACGTTTTTCTAACTAATGGAAATGATCCAAGACCTCTCCATCAATCAGTAGATATAAAAAAGCCGTGGTCCATGAACCCGCTTACGGCTTTTCTCATTCAACTTTTATCAAACCATGGGCGGACCCGTCTTCTCAAAAAGAAAAAGATACGGATAACTCCAAAGAATTCTTATTGATAAACAGCTCATGGATTTACCCCTGTTTACGCTTCCCCAAATTAGAAAGTTCCAGTTATCTTGGTTAGGTTAGTATTTTTGATCTCAAATAGTGATCTGCTAAGACGATCCTGACCATGGCCTCTAACACCGGGACAATGCGTGGGACTGCGGAGATATCAAACCTCCCCTTCAGTTTAAGTTTTGTGGCCCTTCCTTCCCGATCGATTGTCTCCTGCTCCTGTGCAATGGACGGGATGGGCTTTACAGCTGCCCGCAGCACAATCTCATCCCCGTTGGAAATACCGCCAAGGATCCCTCCAGCGTGATTAGTCTTGAACCCTGAAGTGGTAATGGGGTCATTATTTTGAGACCCCTTTAGCCTGGCCGCTTCGAAGCCTGCCCCAACTTCAACTCCCTTCACCGCCCCTACGCACATCACGGCCTTTGCAAGATCCGCATCAAGCTTGTCGAAAACCGGTTCGCCCAATCCGGCAGGACATCCTAAGACCCGTATTTCCACAATCCCGCCCAGGGAATCGCCCTCTTTTCTGGTCTTTTGGAGGATATCTTTCATTTTCTCCACTGCATCCACATCAGGGCAATAGAAGGGATTTTTATTGATCGCCTCAGGGTCAATGCTTTCTGCCCGGATGCCGCCCAGCTCCAGGGTATAGGCTAAAACCTTTATCCCGAGGGGTTCCAGTATTTTTCGGGCCACCACCCCGGCTGCGACCCTGGCAGCAGTCTCGCGCGCAGAAGACCTTCCGCCTCCCCTAAAATCAAAGTGGCCGTATTTTTTATGATAGGTATAATCGGCATGCCCTGGTCTGAAAAGCTCCCGCAGGATTTCGTATGGTTTGCTATCCACATCCCGGTTAGGAATAAAAAGTGTAACAGGCGCTCCGGTTGTGAGACCTTCAAAAACGCCCGAGATGACCTCCACCTTGTCCGTCTCCGTCCTGGGCGTGTCAAAAGGCGCTCTCCCAGGTCTGCGTCTCGTCATTTCCTGTACAAAGTCTTCCGTAGACATATTGATACGTGGGGGGCATCCGTCAATAACTACACCCACTCCCTCCCCGTGCGATTCGCCGAAGGTGGTGATTCTAAATATCTTGCCAAATGAATTTCCCGCCATAATTTCTATCCTTGTAATTCTCTTGGCAGAGCTTTCAAGATCGAAGTTGCCACCTCGCGGATAGAAAGGCTGCTGGTATCCACCATGAGGTTCCCGGCCTGTTCGTAGAGCGGTGTTCTGATGTCCAAGACCTGTTTGATCTCCTCTAAGGGATCAGCCCCTGTCAGGGATGGTCGAATTTTGCCTGATTTCTGTTCCCTTTCCATCCTCTCCTTAAATACTTTGGCCTTCCCGTTGAGCCAGACTAAAAAGCCATTCTTTTTCAGGTTTTTCACATTCTCTTCAACCATCACAACCCCGCCTCCTGTGGCAATGACCAGGTTGTCTTTCCTTGAAACCTCTTTAATCATACGTCTTTCAATATCGCGAAAATGATCCCATCCTTCTCTTGAAATAATCAGCTCAATGGAACACCCTGCATTCTCCTCGATCAATCCGTCCGTATCTAAAAGATCCCTTCCAAGTTCATTAGCGAGGATTTTACCCACTGCGGTTTTGCCACTGCATCGGTATCCGATCAAGACAATGTTCATAGCGACTCACATACATCTGCTCCATAAAAAAAAGCCGTGAGCTTTGCTCTGCCCACGGCTTGATATTTGAAAACAAACATACATCAATCCATAGGCAGACCACTCCTAAAAAAATAAAAATACTGCCAGGATTGATTGTTTGCTGCTCTTGCCATTGCTTTCCCTTATTTCATTTTGGGGCATGATAAATGAAGCACTCACGCTTGTCAAGAAAAAAAATGCTTTCTGAAATTTTTTTCTTGACATTATTTTTTGTTCATATTAGTCTACTTGCCATGATTACTGAGAGAAAAAATATTTTTAAAACTACATTATCCAATTGGCGCTGGCTCAGCTCTAAAATGGAGGTGAGCCCAAAACGATAAATTGATTTAACTAATAAACCGTGGGGTCATCTCTTTGTGGCCCTGCGGTTTTTTTTTGTTGTTATATTTGCTTGAAGGCCGTGGGACTAATAATCCTCACGGCCTTTTTTTTTGGAGTTGAAAATTGGAAACAAAGCCTTCGTTTTCTGAATTCAAACAGATGACAAAAAGAGGAAACCTGATACCGGTTTACCAGGAATTCCTGGGCGATACGGAGACACCGGTTTCAGCCTATATGAAAATCAGAGACAAATCCTTTTCCTATCTCCTTGAAAGTGCTGACCGGGGGGAAAGATGGGGTCGCTACAGCTTTATAGGCTACAAGCCCTACCTGATAGCTCAGTCACGTGACCGAGAGATGGAAATACGGGGGGAAAACAGAAAGGAAATACTAAAAGATGTACGCAATCCTTTGCATGCCTTGAAGGATTTGAGCCGAAAGTTCAAACAGGTGGTAGTAAATGATCTACCCCCTTTCCAGGGAGGGCTTGTGGGATATTTCAATTATGACCTGGTCAGGAAGTGGGAACATTTACCCGGGATTTCTCCTGAAGACACGGAAATGCCCGAGGCCCTTTTCACCATTTCCAGGCGCCTGATCATTTTCGACCACCTGACTCATCAAATCAAGGTTGTCGCATTTGCCCATCTGCGGGGAAATGAGGATTTGAAAGAGATCTATGACCTGACCCGTCAGGAGATAGATGACACCATTGGTAATTTGCAACATCCTCTCTCATCTAATTCTGGGACAGAGCCATTTTCCCTCTCTGATCTTAAGGCCAATTTCAATAGAGAGGACTTTGAGGAAGCAGTTCGAAAGGCCAAAGACTATATCGTTGCAGGCGATGTGATTCAGGTGGTCCTCTCCCAAAGATTTTCAGGGGATGTGGCCGGTGATGATTTTACCCTTTACCGAAACCTAAGGAGCGTCAATCCGTCACCCTACATGTTCTATTTCAATTTTGGAGGAACAAAGTTTATAGGATCCTCTCCTGAAATCCTTGTCCGTCTGACGGATGGAAAGATAGAGCTTCGCCCAATTGCAGGAACCCGGCCAAGGGGTGAAAACCCTAAAGAGGATAAGGCTCTGGAAAGGGAACTCATGGCAGACCCCAAGGAACGGGCCGAGCATATCATGCTGGTTGACTTGGGAAGAAATGATGTCGGCAAGGTGGCCATGCCGGGCTCTGTCACCGTGCCCCGCCTCATGGAAGTGGAACGATATTCCCATGTAATGCATATCGTCTCGAACGTTGAGGGGCAACTCAGACCGGAT
>JAUUWD010000099.1 GCA_030589225.1 Desulfobacteraceae bacterium
TCACGGGTTCAAGGTTCAATTCTCGTCCACGGAGTGCAATGGGTTTCCGTATTTATTAGAAAAACGTCAGCGTCGTCAGGCCCAATCCGAAATTTGGAGCTAAATTGGCAATCACTTGGGAAAACGATCATTGTTAACGACGATTTCGGGTCTTCAATCCCTTCCTTGTCTTTAACCCTGAACGTTGAACCCTGAACCTGTGAACGGTTACTATTTACCTTTTCAACAGCCCACCTCAGAGAGAAATGCCGTGGTCCACATACCCGATTACCGGTTGGCCAGGGAAAGAATGGTCAAAAACCAGCTTATCCCGCGAGGGATCAACGCCCCTCGAGTGCTGGATGCTATGGGCAAGGTACCCAGAGACCGCTTCGTGGAAGAAGCCCTTGTGAACGAAGCCTACAATGACCACCCTTTGCCTATCGGGCACAACCAGACCATATCCCAACCCTATATCGTGGCCCTCATGACTGAAGCACTGAAGCTCACCGGTAAAGAAATGACCCTCGAGATCGGTACTGGCAGCGGTTATCAGACAGCAATCCTGGCCGAGCTGTCTAAAAGGGTTTGCACTATTGAGAGGGTTCGGCCTCTAATGGTTAAAGCAAGAACCGTTCTTGCCGAATTGGGTTATAACAATATCCTTTTCAAGGCCTTTGACGGAACCCTCGGATGGAAGGAATATGAGCCCTACGATGCCATCATTATTACGGCCGGTGCGCCCAAAATCCCCCAGCCCCTTCTTGACCAGCTTGCGGATGGCGGTAGGCTCATCGTCCCTGTGGGGAACAGATTCAGCCAGGAACTTATCAAGGCAACCAGGAAAAAGGGAAATATCATCCAGGAAAACCTGGGAGGTTGCCGTTTTGTGGACTTGGTGGGGGTTCATGGGTGGAAAGATTAGTGAAGCTCCGCTTCACGATTTTGATACTCGATGCTGGATTCTGAGGAATTGTCTTATTTTACCTTGAAAAAGGACTCTTCGAACTCGGGCCTGTCCTCGTATTTTTTCATAAAAAATCCAGGTATGTTATCCATATTTTCGAAAATAGCCGGATTTAGAGAGATTCCGGCTTGATGAAAGGCATCCACAACCTGCTTTGTGGAGGGCGGACAACCCTTAACAGCGATCATTTCCTGGATATCGGGGTTTTCTTTGTTGGCCTGATAAATGCATTTTCCTATAAGAATGGTTTTTTTCTTCCCCGGTGTGGGTTTCATTGCCTTCCCGGTGAGTACCTCTATGTCATCCCATGGATCTCCTTTCCAGGCCTGAGCAATACCTGTAAGGATCGGTCCGTTTAGGAACGAACAATACGTGCACATGGTGAGATCGTACTTGCGATAGGAGATCCCCCGGATACCCATATGCCTCATGGGCAACGGAAGACTCCCGTCCTCGTCCTCTGCATATGGAAATGCGTATCCATGTGGAGAGGCCATATGCTCAATCTTTTCCCCAACCACTTCGATGTCAGATAAATCGGCGGGCCTTCCTGAATTCTGTGCCACATAGGCAAGATAAGGTACATTTGACGGCTCATGCCCCAGGACCTTCGCGCCTACCATGTCCGCAGAAAGTATGTCAGATGAGGCCACCAGGATATTGCTTCTCCTGATTTTTCCATCAAACCCCGGGCCCCGCTCATTGGTGTATATGCCGTCTAAAATGGTGAAACAGGGAGGTAGAATTTCGGGAATTTTTGCGATCATGTAGTTGAGATCTTTTTCCTGATCCGCACTGTGACATTTCTTTCTCGATTTTATATCCAAAGTGCCTTTCAAGTTCTTTATGCCAAGGCTTACTACCGTCTGGGCATGGGTCTTGAGCACCGGTATGTCCACTACAAAATCACTGTGCAGCATGTCAGCATTGAAATTCAGGGCTACGCCTTCCCCGAGATCGACTTTCTCAAATGGCCGCTCAAAGACGTTAATGCATTTGACCCCATACCGTTTTATTAAAATATTATAGCCAAGGGTTTCAAATGCACTGGCAATGGTCTCTTTGTCTTTGGGATTAAATGTGACAGACCCTTCCCCTATCACAATATCATCAATCCCCTGCTCCTTAAGTAGCACCACCATATCTTCCACTACCCGGGAGGTCGTAATAACACCCCACTTGGGAAATGGCACTGTCCTGGTCCAGAACACGATGTTTGGTTTAATGAACACCTTTGCTTTGGCAGGAAGGTTCTCCAGGCCCTTCGCTAATTCCACGGCCTTCCGGACCGATTCCATTGGTTTCTCATATCGTACGATGGAGACCAATTTATTATCTGATGAATCATGCATTATTTTTTCCCTAAGCCCCTATTTTAACACACGACGGGATAGCAGGGTCTTGAGATATTTTTTGATCACTATGACTTCAATAGTCAAATTACCACCCCCAGAGGAGATGGCTTGTTTTTGTTGGTCCTGGAAGGTACGCTGATTTAAGTGCCTAAAGTTAAGGAACTTCGTGACTTTTTATAATGGATGGTTTTCACAAGGCCTGCGAGACAAATCAGACCAAGGGACTCGGTAATATGTAGTCAAAGAATTCGACCGTCTTGCCTGCCAGGAGGCACAGTAAAAGTTGGCTCAGCCAAGACCTTAATCGAGAACTTTAGACAATTTGAAAATGTTAAATATTACCTTGAACTTTAGGCACTTTAGTTCACTTTAGTCACTTTAGATCACTTATGTCGTTATAAATAGCACTCAGCTAAGGAATTAAGGAACCAAAAGTACTGGTAGTTCTGATTCTTCTGCTACCCGGTGAGAAACACTTCCCAACCAGAACTCCTTAAACCGATCCTTACCAGTAGTTCCCATAATGATCATACTGGCCTTATGCTCTCGCGCTACCCTAGCAATCTCGTGTGCGCTCTTGCCGGAAGACAGGTGCGATTCTGCGTTTATTCCGTTCTTTTTCAATCTGTCACAATACTCTTTTAAACGCTTTTCACTCTCCTTTTCGAGCCGCTCTACTCCTGACTTATCATGTCCCTTGGCAATTTTGACTTCAATAATATGCGTTACCATTGCCTTGTCCACCAACTCTTTCAAGGCCATGAGTACTTCCATGGCTTTTTCAGAGGGCTTGGACCAGTCTGTAGCCAGAATGGGATTGGCAAATATGCGACCATTAACCTGGGAAACAAGTTCACCTTCCCGTTCAAACCGCACCATGTATTTGCTCACCAGAATGGGAATCGTGGCTCGGCGGATAAGGCCAAGGGTGTGGGAACCAAGATAGATCTCTTCTATCTCTGTTCTCTTACCTCTTCCAGCCACAATCAGATCGACCTTTTCTTCTTCCGCAATAGAAATGATTTCTGGAATGGGCGATCCTACCTCAATCCTGATCTTGGTCTTAATCCCCTCTTTTGATACAGATTCCTGCCAGTCTTCAAAACGAATACGCGCCTCTTCTCTCAGGCGCTCTTCTTCGTCTTTCAAGTATCCACCATATGGCACAAATGCAACATCTTCCTTTGGGATAACAAAGGTCAGGACGATCTCTTTGAGGCCGGCTTTTTTAAGTTCCAAGAGAGACTCCAGCGAATTAAAGTCCAACTCCCCGAATTTTGTGGGAAACAGAATCTTTTCAAATTTCATAATAAACTCCTTAAAAGAAGATTAAAGTTACGACCACATAGACCGGAATCAAATAGACAATAGAATATTTCAACATATAACCAAAGAAGCTCGGCATGGGCGTCCCTGCTTCCTCGGCAATTGATCGTACCATGAAGTTCGGTGCGTTTCCGATATATGTATTAGCGCCAAAAAAGACCGCACCCGCTGAAATCGCCTTCAGAAAAATAGCATTTTCTGTCATGAGAAGAGGGACAGCCTGGGCCTCTGTCATCCCCGGATAAAAGCTTCCAAGGGCAGTATTGAAAAATGTAAGATAAGTTGGTGCATTATCGAGAAAACTTGAAAGAATGCCCGTAACCCAGAAATAATGAACCGGCTCTTTTACAGCGGCAATCAAAAAGCCCAGTTCCCCCTTCACACCCGCTTTGAGTAAAAGAAGGCACGGGACCATGGTAATGAATATCCCTATAAAGAGATAGGCGACCTCAATAATCGGAAACCAGGTAAACTCATTGTCCTCTCGCAGTTTCCTTGAAGTTGCGATGAGTGATAAAATTCCCATTAGTATCAATAGACCATCCCGTACCCAATCCTGCACAGCACGGTGAATTCCAAACGTGTTGACTTCTCCCCAGTCAACCATTCCGCTCATGAGTACAGATCCTATAACCCCGCCAAGAAAAAGAAAATTGTGTGTTCCTTCTAATTTCAGCGGTTCCTTCACCCCTTCTTCTGGAGGTGCCGACGTCAAGCCTTCTTTCTTGTAATAATATGAATCAAGAACAAAGTAGATCACCAGCAGAAGTATGGCCGTAAAAAGCATGTGTGGCATTAATTTAAAGGTCCAGAAAAAGGACACACCATGCAAAAACCCCAAAAAAAGCGGCGGGTCACCGAGGGGAGTTAGTGAGCCTCCGATATTGGCAACTAAAAAGATGAAAAATACCACCATAAATGTCCGGTTTTTTCGATAATCATTGGCCTTTAAAAAAGGCCGGATCAGCAGCATAGCCGCTCCAGTGGTCCCCATCCACGAGGCCAGCACCGTTCCGATAAGTATTATAACAGTGTTTACAACCGGGGTCCCACGCAGCGTGCCGCGAAGCAGGATGCCGCCGGAAATAGTA
The DNA here is from genome assembly GCA_030589225.1 of Desulfobacteraceae bacterium. GTDB lineage: Bacteria > Desulfobacterota > DSM-4660 > Desulfatiglandales > Desulfatiglandaceae > 4484-190-2. The sequence continues at coordinate 4,719 of JAUUWD010000099.1, forward strand.
AAAAGCGCCCATAGAAGGATAATGAAGGGGACATAATCAGCAAGGACAATATGAAGAATCTCATACATGGCAGCCCCTTTGTAGGCGATCAAAAAGGGGAGCCCTAAAGATACAGCCCAAAAAGCAGAGACCTTTCCGAAATGATGGTGCCAGAACTTTGGAGCCAAAAGTGGAAAGAGCGCAATGGAAAGGAGCATACAGGCAAATGGGATACAGCTCCATAAAGGAAGGACCTCTCCCAGATTGATATGCCCGTGGCCATGCGACCCTGAATCGGCATGTACATCACCGTGTCCTGTCTCTCCGGCAACATGCCCTGTCTCTGTCTCTTGCGTTGCCTCAACAGTATTATCAAATGCCACAGCCGAAACCAAAAATACAAAACTACTCAGCACAAAAATCATCATTATCAATTTCACAAATTTCATTTACCAGTTACCTCCTGACAGTGTTAACCCAAATATATTCCGGCGCATTACTCGAAATTATTGAACAGTGAGAGCATTTCCTCCTTCAACCCTTCAGGGACCGAGGAAAGCTTTTCCATAGGCAGTTCGACAAACTCGCCAAGACTTCTCACAAGGAGATTGTTTTCATCATCCCGGATATCTGCTCTGGCCTTTATCCTGGGAGGTTTCGAGTCGTCCATGACCTCTCCCTTAATTACTAAGGGTGTTCCAATCAATACCGGCCTGATGTACTTAACCTCCATTTTCCTGGTTACTAAAAATATCTTTTTAAAATACATAATCGTCCATGACATCACTTCGTCGAGCATGGTAGACACAATGCCGCCGTGTGCCACATTTTCCCAGCCCTCATGATTCTTCCCCAGGGTAATATCAGAATAAACGGCATCACCAAAACGATAAAATTGCAAATTCAACCCAATGGGATTGGCCGTTCCGCAGGCAAAACAATGGTAACCTTGAGGTTTTTGGATTTTAATCTTTACTTCTGCAGGCATACTGATTTTCCCTTTTCCGCCAGCATCGTGAACCACGTCATATCATAGTCCCACTCATGGACAATCCTGAAATCATAACTTCCCAGTTGTGCCTTAATTTCTCGATACTGACTTCTCATCAGGCCTGAAATGATAAGCCTGTCCTTTTTGCAAAAGCCTTCTTTTTGGAGGAGTCTTCCGATTATCTCCTTATGAATATTCGCGATCACTAAATCTGCGGCTTCATTTACAAAATCCTCTGCCGGCCCTTCAATCACTTGGACGATCCCGTTAACGTCGTTGAGTTGGACATTTTCATTCGCAGTCCTCACGCAAAGCGGGTTAAGGTCAACAGCAAGGACCCTTTTTGCACCCAAAAATGCGGCTGCCACTCCCAGGATGCCAGTGCCCGTTCCCAAATCCAGCACGCAGTTAAAGTGTCTTTGTCTTCCCGCAAAGGCAAGTGCACGCAAACAATCCCTCGTGGTCGGATGAAGGCCATTGCCAAAAACTACCCCCGGGTCCAGAATGATCTGAATTTCCTTTTCACTAACCTCTACCCTGTCCCAATATGGCACAATTATAAAATCATCAACCTTTAGCGGCTTCAGACTTCCACCCTGCCACTGTTCATAAGCAAAGTGG
>JAUUWD010000122.1 GCA_030589225.1 Desulfobacteraceae bacterium
AAAGAAAAGGGTAATGCAGCAGCAATTCGTATTTTCGATTTTCTAATAAGGAATGAAATCGATGGGTATAGCGAAGGCCAAGGGAATGGGCAGGATCTGGGGAATTACATGAAAAAAGGGTTTAGATTATCATCTAAGCCCTTAATATCGATGGTAGCGGGGGCTGGATTCGAACCAACGCCCTCCGGGTTATGAGCCCGACGAGCTACCAGACTGCTCCACCCCGCGAAACTTTTTATAAGATAGCAACTGATAATTGATTTGTCAATTGGAAATTACCATGCCAACAATTCTAATTTTGGCCCTCAATAGTCGTAGGGTAGGTTGAGCCCCGCTTGAGGTGGTGTTGGTCTGGGGCGGAAAAAGCACAGCGGTGAATGGTTTCTTCGAATTCTATCCGGCGGGAAGTCTGATGACAAAGGTCGTTCCTTCTCCGGGCATGCTTACAGTCCATATATCACCCTTGTGTGCGGCAACAATCTTGTAGGATATTGATAGACCAAGGCCAGACCCCCTTTCCCGGGTCGTGTAAAATGGTTCGAAGATGCGAAGCAGGTCTTCGTCACTGATACCGATACCTTCGTCAGTTATGCGAATTTCTACACCATTATACCATTCTTGAGTGTTAATGGTGATTGTTCCACCATCTTCCATGGCTTCGATCCCATTGGCGATTATGTTCATGAAGACCTGTTTCAATTTATCAGGATCACAATTAATCTCCTTTAGATTTGGGTGCAAGTCTGCCGTAAGTTCATGCTTCTCAGAAGAATAAATTTCACCCATGATTTTCAAGACATCCCGGATTACCGAATTGATGTCTGCCAGTCTCTTCACAAGCTTGTACTCTTTGGTAAAATCACCAAGATTGGCAACAAGTTTTTCAAGACGGCTTACTTCGTCAAGAATCATATCCAACTTTCGTATCGCCTTGTAGTCTGTCAGGCTCTCTCTTATCTGGTTAGAAAAACCGCCAATAATCATGAGAGGATTTCTGATTTCGTGAGCCACGTGAGCCACAGTCTGGCCCACTGCGGCGAGACGCTCTGATTGCAAGAGCTTTCTTTCCAATCGTTTTTGCATGGAGACATCCCTGATGATGGCCGTGAATGTGATTCCATTTTTCATTTGATGATGGGACAGTCCAAGTTCTATTGGAAATTCTTCACCATTTTTTCTCAGGGCTGTAAGTGATAGGGCCCTTCCAATGGCCTTCGGCGTTTTTGTGTCCAGAAATGTTTTTATAAATCTGTGGTGGTCACCATATTGGGGGGGAATCAGTATATTAAGGTCTTTGCCTAACACCTCGCCCCTGGAATATCCGAATATTTGTTGGGCCGCATTGTTAAAAAGAACGATTTTCTGACCTTCATCAATGCTTAGAATCGCATCGGTTGCTGTATCAAGTATAGTCTTAAACTTTTTCTCAGAGGCCTTAAGTTTTCTGATCAGATTTTGATACTCTGTGATATCCCAGGTTATTTCCACGAAGCATGTAGGTGCCTTTCCTTCCGGAGATAAGGGGTACATGATGTGGATCAGCTCTTCTAACTCGCCTCTTTTGGACTCACGATAATGGGTAACCTCCACCCTCTGCCCTGTTTTTTTCGCCTTTTCAAGAGGACATATTTGTCTCCCGAAATCACAGGGGGCATCCGATTGGTATGCGATTTTATGGCATTTTTTTCCAAGCACATCTTCTTTTTTTAAACCATGGCGCTTGAGAAAAACCTTGTTCACATCCTGGATCAGGAAATTTTGATCGATGACCAGAATCTCTTCGCTGATTCCGTCAAAAAGGGTCTCCAGAAAGAGATTGCTCGCTTGCAGTTTCACTATTTCCTGCTCGCCTTGAGCCAAACTGTCTTTGAGCCGGACAATCTCTTGCATGAGATCCTTTATTCTTTCCGTTACCATGATCACCCCCCCACCCCTGGACAATAAAAGACATATTCCAGGGAAAGAATATCAAACATTTCATCTGTTCCTGTCCTTATTGCCCGGTAGAGCTCTTTCATTGTGCAGGCACTTGTCAATGAAGACCGGTATTCGAATTCATTGTAAAACTGAGATTCAACGGGAAGTAAAACCTGGTCGAGAGGCCCGTACCAGTGGATATTGAGCTCCCTTTTCATTGCGAAAACCTTATTGTACATTGCCTTTAGGAGGTCAGTCCTCAAAACTGCATTGACCTGGTTAATCAAACAGTCCATGAGTCCAGCGAGATAATAGATTTCCCTCATCCTATACTCGTTGTCCCGGGAGGCGTACATGGCACGTATTGTATAGGACATGCCTCCCTTTAGGGAAAAGTGTGAGGGGATGTGCCACACGCCCTCCCCCCTTTTTTTGCAGATCTCGTCACGATGGCATTCCAGCCTGGCAGACTGAGATCTTAACATTTGGATAAAATGGCGGCCCTCCCAGTCTGCCCTCCGGAACTCCCATGGGCTTAAACAAATCAGGTTATCCGGCGGCTTTTGAAATTTATCCTTCAGGGTTATGATCTTAGCCATCAGTATCTCTCATGCAATCATTCAGCCATCAACGGTAGTCAAGAATTCCTAATCAATCGCCAATCGAAAATAGTCAATCGTCAATTTTTATCAGCGGACAAATACCGTTAATTTGCACCCTCTCGATGATAGATCCTCCGGACGCCCCTACCCCCCTACGGTCTTGGGTGACATTTTTCGTGGATTTCCTTCAACCGTGCTCTTGTGACGTGAGTGTATATTTGGGTAGTGGCGATATCTGCATGGCCAAGCATGACCTGTACTGATCTCAAATCGGCCCCAGCTTCCAGAAGATGGCTTGCAAAGGAATGCCTAATACCGTGTGGGGTGATCTTCTTGTTGATAGCTGCTTCTTTGCCGTATTTCTTTATAATTTTCCAGAAGCCTTGTCGCGTCAAAGGATACCCCCTGGAATTCAGAAATAAGTATGCCGAATTTGTGCTTTTTGCCAGTTGAAGGCGCCCATTTGCAAGGTATTCTTTAACAGCACTAATGGCTTTTTCTCCTATGGGAACGGCTCTTTCTTTTGAACCCTTGCCCAAGGTTCTCACGTAACCCGCCTCCAGATTAACGCCTAACACTTTTAAACCCACCAGTTCTGAAACCCTTAGCCCTGCGGCATATAGGATTTCCAACATGGCCCGATCCCGCTGACCCATGGCGTTGGACGAATCAGGCTGGGATATGAGCCGTTCCACTTCCCCCTGGTTTAAGATCTTCGGGAGCCGCCTTGCAAGCCGCGGGGTTTCCAGGAGCCTTGCCGGGCTACTCTTGATTTTTCCTTCGGCCGCAAGAAACCGGAAAAATGTCTTTATAGTAGATATGTTTCTGGCCACACTTCTGGCAGAGAGACCTCTTCCGATCAAGCTCACATACTCCATGATTTGATCCTGGGATATTATAAGAGGGGAGAGGGCTCGTGCTTCCAAGAATTTAAAAAAGCGGTTTAAATCCCTGCTGTAGCTTTGAATGGTGTTATCTGCAAGGCCCCGTTCGACCCTGAGATAGTTGATAAATTGATCTGCAAGGTTGTCCATGAAAAAACCAGATCCCCAGCAATTCACATTATGACCCTTAGGCCTTGCTAATGCAGGGCCGTGGGGTCTCTTTTTAAAGGACGCAAGACAAATTCTTCCACAGCTTGTCGAACGCCCCCGTGGCTTTGAATAAAGGCTCCGAGCAGGCAGAGAAGGCGTCAGTTGCAACGGAGACTGTCCTTTGGGGCTGTCCTATAACTAATTTCAAGGCTACGCTGCCGTTCAATAGAATGAAGCAGTTTTTTGCGGCCTTTAAAAAGAGACCCCGCGGTCCTGCCAGATGAAAGCCGTAATTAGAATTGCAGCTAAATCCCCGCTCATCATGATTTAAAGTCATAGAAGTGGTTATTTTTTGTCAGGATCCTCGGACCATCAGCCTCGATAACTACCATTTCCTCGAGCCTCACGCCTCCTTTTCCTGGAACATAAATCCCTGGTTCCACTGTAACGACCATCCCTTTTTTAAGTTTTACTGGTTTTTGCGGTGCGAGCCTTGGTCGCTCATGGGTTGCCAGACCCACACCGTGCCCGAGGCCATGACCGAAGTATTCTCCGAATCCCGCATCATTGATAATCTGCCTGGCGATCGCGTCCGGGTGACAGCTGTCAACTCCCGGTCGGACCTCTTTCAATGCGGCGAGCTGGGCCTGCCGGACAGTCATGTAAATATTTTTTAAATCCGGTTCAGGCTCGCCTAAAAAAACCGTTCTAGTCATGTCAGAACGATAAGTGTCCAATCTAACGCCTACATCCAGAATAATCGGCTCTTTCGTCTTCAGCGTGCGGTCTGTGGGCACAGCATGGGGTAACGCACTATTTGGGCCAGAGGCCACGATGGAGGGAAATGCCAGGCTTTCAGCCCCCGCTTCACGTGCCAGGGCCTCAATCTGCCACGCCACTTCCCTTTCTGTAAGGCCGGGCTTAAGTCCGCGGATAACCGTGTCAAGGATTTCAGACATCAGGTCCGCTGAGGCCTCCAAAGCCTTGACTTCCAGGTTATCTTTTATCTCTCTCATTTCTTCCACTAACCCTTTTAAGGGTTTGAGAGAAACTGGAGGGGAAAGCGCACCAAGTGCCTCTGTCAGCTGCCGATGGAGGCCCCAGGTAAGATGATCCTCTTCAAAGCCCAATTTCTCCGTTCCAATGCGTTTCAGCTTCTCTGGGAAGCCCTCAATAAGATCTTGTTTTATGGTGTGAACTTCAAAGTCGATGGCCTCCTTTTCGGCTTCTAAGCTGTATCGTGAGTCCGTCACTAAAACGGCCTGAGTTTTGTTTATAAGAAGAGACCCGGATAGCTCGGTAAGTTGAGCATCTTCAGCCTTGAAGCCTGACAGATATCTACGGTTTTCAGGCTGAATGATCCAGACAGTGTCACAGGGCAGTTTCTTTAGGCGTTCCCTTAAAGCGGCCACCCGTTTGCTAAATGCCGATTTATTCATTGTTTCCTCGACGATGCAGGTTTAGGAAATAGATATTGATGGTTAACATCTTATCAGAGTGATCAGGCGATTGCAATTCTTGTACTTGCTTATCAGCAATTCTCATTATGACTTCCACCTGCATTAGCAAGGGCTAAAGGCTATAATCAGAATTGCTGCTTCCTTATCTCGTTGTTGACAGAAAATATGCCAGCTGTTAGTAGTCGTTGAAAGAAACAGATATGAAAAGCCACAGAATCTCAAAATGAATCAGGGAAAAATTATAGAATACATAGATCAGGGCAGGTTTGTCTGCACCATTTGCCTACAGGATAAGGGCAACAGGCTGCATCTGCTTACACCATCAAATCGAGAAGTCAATCTTTCACCAAAAAGGGCCATACTCGTTTCAGGCACTACCATTGATATTGAAAGGCCCAGGGAAGAATTATTGGAAAGGCTGAAGGATACAGAAGAGATAAGAAAACGTCTTAAAGGCCAGATTGACGCAGTAGAGCTTTGTGAGCTAATCAGCGAAGAGAAGGAAAGCTTTCATCACAAGTATCTCGCCCAGTTGGTTTTTGGAGAAATAGTCACGGATGACCATATCTCAGCGCTGGTAAGAGCGCTTTTCGAAGATCTCCTCTATTTCAGGTTTAAAGATGGGCGGTTTC